>CAZZVG010001190.1:2158-2676 GCA_964657295.1 Iningainema sp.
GTTATTATCTGCAATAAGTTGAAGTTCAAAAAACAACTCACTATTATCACCAAACCTCCCCGCAATCATATCGTACCGCAGGCTCCAGTTTCGTTAAGGCGAAAGATAGTGAGCTTGGCATCTGGATTGGTATACTGTAAGCGAACTTGTTGTAGCAAACCTTCTAGTTTTGAGTCTAGAAGATAGTTTTCACTGTCGGCATCAATGACGATAAACCAGTTGTAATGATTTTCAATTAGTTGGGGACCAATTCGCTCAAAAATCTTACGACACCGCGCACCCAGTTCATGACGTTCTACTTTGCGGCGATTTAAATCAACGGAAGATACTTTATTCTTCGGTGATACCTGACTTCGGCGCACACGAGATAGCTGAGTCATACTGACTAAAAGGTTTTTGGTGGCATTATTTTAATAATACAATTACGAAGACACAGACGAACGACTTCTTAGTACAACGTTTCATAAATTCGTGGCGTTTTGGTTCGTAGTTGAGGACAGTACGTCCAAGTGTTTCCC
>CAZZVG010001191.1:0-2673 GCA_964657295.1 Iningainema sp.
CGTCCTTGGGGAATCCAAAGTCTTTGTGAAACGTGTTCCAGTTACAAACATCGAATTTGACAACCTGTTTTCCACCAGAAACCTCTATAACCTGCCGACTTACTGTAACTACGGCTTCGGTTCCACTGGTTTTGGGATTTTCAGGGAACTTGTGACTCATATCAAGACAACCAACTGGGTATTGTCGGGGACAATTGCCACCTTCCCCCTGATGTACCATTATCGGATTATTCCCTTGGACGGGCGGCGTGGGGATGTGGATTTGGAGCATCTAAAGAGTTATGTGAAGTTCTGGGGCAATAGTGCAAACGCCGGGAATTATGTGTTAGATAGAGCGAACGCCAACTATGAATTGGTTCTGTTTTTAGAGTACATACCACATGTTCTGGAAACATGGCTGCGAGAAAACCCCAATAAATGCAAGAAAACCCTGGATGAGTTACGCACGACGATTAGCTTTTTGAGGACGAAGGGAATCATCCACTTCGACGCACATTTTCGCAACATCCTCACCGACGGCAAGCGGACATATTTGACCGATTTTGGTTTGGTACTTGACAAGAGTTTTACGTTGACAACAGAGGAAAAGTCTTTTTTTAAGCAGAACACATTTTACGACTACGGAGAAGTCCTGCGGAATCTTGGTCACCTTATTCGATCATCGTATGATTTATGTTCGGAGAACGATCAACGCAGGATGATGGAAAAATATGGCATAAAAGAAGGCTTGAAACATTATGAAGTGCGGTCTATATTACTCGACAACATCGAGCAGATACATGCTGATGGGGTCATGAAGTTAGATGAGTTCTATGTTGCCAGCATCGTCAAATACCGCAGGATTATTGCGTTGATGCAAGACTTCTTTGCTGATATGTGGGAAAATAACTTGAAGGACACGAAATTTCGTCACGTAGAACTAAGACGGCTGCTCAAAGAGACGGGGTTTCTTCCTGGGGAAGGAACCCACGGCAGATATTAGTGAGAAGTTAAGGCAATTGCACTTTTATCAAGAGGTACTATTCGTCTTATAGGCACGACTGCGCTTGGAAACTTCGTTGAACTTCAATTGCAATTGCATCAAGACCAGTTTCGTTATCAAGAATCTCTGCGGCTTGATGAACCCAGTTTTCAGCAACAGTAATTGGAGTTCAAGTCCTTTGTTCAGAATTTGTTTGAGCTTTATCAAGGGTTTTGGGAACCCCTTTTTTACTGGAGTTTAGACTTGAGTATCAAAACTCAGGAAAAAAGTGAAAATTTTCTGTTTAATAAGACTTAATTGTCAAATAAAAAACCATTTCTAACTCAACTGTAAATACCATCACAAATATGCTGACAAGTAGGTATAAATAATTGGTGGAAATGGCTAATAGCTGAAAGCGGCTTGAGTCAAGGAGAAGCGCAGCAATGGAAGTAAAACCACTCATTACCCCACAAGAACTGGCGATCGCTCTACAACAGAAATCGCTTATTGTGATTGATACTCGCGATTCCAAAGAGTATTCAGTGTCCCACATTCCCTCTTCAGTGAACATTCGTGAGATTTTCACCTACCTAGCAAACTCAAAGCCAGAAGGTTTAGCCAGCTTGCAGTCGCAGTTTGCAGAGCTTTTGGGTATAGCTGGTATATCTGGTACGGAACAGTTGGTGATTTATGAAGATGCGATGAACAAGGGCTATGGGCAATCCTGTCGGGGTTACTTTTTGCTTAAGTATTTGGGTTGCCCCAAAGTTTCAGTTCTGGATGGCGGCTATCAAGCATGGCTGAATGCAACTTTCCCAACTACGGCAGAAATTCCTACACCTGAGAAAAAGTCTTTCTCCATGAACATCGACGCCTCAATTATGGTGACTACAGAGCAGATGTTGCAAGCACTGGACAATCCTGCGATCGTTAAGTTAGATGTGAGAGATTACAATGAATGGATAGGAATTAGTTCTTCTCCTTATGGAGTAGACTTTTGCCCACGCAAAGGTAGAATTCCTGGTGCAGTCTGGATTGAGTGGTATCGTATGATGATACCTAATTCTGAGATTCCCATCTTTCGCCCAAAAGAAGAAATCCTCGAAATTTGTCAGAAAGTAGGCATTACACCAGAGTCAACGGTATATATTTACTGCTTCAAAGGCTCAAGAGCCGCTCATACCCTGATAGCCCTCAAACAAGCGGGGATCAAAGATGTCAGGAATTACTTTAGCTCCTGGAACGAGTGGTCTCGCGATCCATCGCTACCTATTGAAATTGGAGAACCGAGTACGGCTAAGCGGAATTAAAAATTTGTCTGGAAAAATACGAGCGTCACCCGTTAGCGCAGCGTTAGCGACGTAGGAGCGTCGGCACGAGCGTCAGGGCGATCGCCTGCAAGTGTTTTACATCTCATTCCAAATGTATGGGAGAGGTATTTTTGGTGTTAAACTGCCACTAGTTTTGAGTTACAAAGTAACTTAAATCAACTACAGGCACCGTGAGTACACGTACTTATCTCTATGAAAAATCTAGCTCTACTATCTGCCACAGCCCTAGCTGCCGTATCTAGCGTAGTTGTTGGGACAATGCAAACCGCCTCTGCTTTAAGTTGGAACTGGAATTATTCTGGTACTGGCATAGCGGCGAGCGGTACTTTCGCCACCAATGACACCCCTGACAATTTGGGTTTTTACCAGATTTTAGGA
>CAZZVG010001192.1:0-2670 GCA_964657295.1 Iningainema sp.
TGCTTTTTGGGGAGGATTTTGTGCGGATATGCGAAAAATATCTGATGCTGGTTGGGTTTGTACGATTTCAGTTGGCTGGAAAACTTGATGAGGAGTTGCGTTCAAAGATGTCTGTAGGGAAGCTGGAGTTGTGTGTAACAAAGGAGATATCGTTGACGGTTCGATCTTTTCCCTCCCACCTACTGCCGTTTCTTTTGGCAACTCAGTATCAGCAGTCATTGTTTGTGCTGACAACGGTTGGTAGATGATTAACATCAGGGCGAGTGTGAGTAGGCTTGGCGATCGCCAGCTGTTATAGATATTCAGTAACCTGTTAGTTAGCATGGCTTCTGTGATCCACGAAGGTTAAGATGCATAAACCGTTTGAGAAGCGGAGATGAGGACTAAATAATTGCCTCCATTTTTTCTGCTATAGGTCATATCAGTTGTATCCTCCCGCAGTATTTCCGTAATCGCCCTTATTACTCAAATATTGGGCAAATTTTTTAAAAAACAATAATAGAAATAACGCTTACAGTATTTTCCCAGTTATTTGTCTTTTTTAAAGAAATTTGATAGAAAAGTTTTTATAATCTGCCTTTAGAGGGATGAGAAACCAGAAAATTTAGTATAAGTTTCTTTCATACTCGTACATTTTTTCTCAAAATTAGTTTATAGCGGTTCGCAAAGAGCGTGAGGTACATTGGTACGGGTTTTTGGTTCCTGCTGATGGACAGGCCACCGCTATCTAAAATCGCTGCTAGTACTGCGTCTATAACGAAGTTTGGACATGGGTAAATGGCAGATAATTGCGAAGCGTCCCGTGCGTCAGTTTTAGCCCCAGGTTGAAGCCCCTTTTTCGCGCAGTTGGCGATCGCTCTGGGGAAGCAGAACCCTGAATAACATCGGTCAAGTCTACGACGATTTAGGACAAAAACAGGAAGTACTCATGCTAGAAAGCTTTCAAAGCTAGACTGAAAGTATGAACGCAGTAAGTACAAGAGGTGTAAAAATGGAAACTACAATCGACAGACAAGAACTAATTAAACTGATTCATGCTCATTTAGATATAGTTCCTGAAAGTACTTTAGAAGAAGTTTTAGAACTTCTTGAAGACGAAAAAGACCTTAGAGACTATGATCAGGGAATAGAAGATATCAAAATAAATGGGACGGTTCCTTGGGAAGAAATGAAAAAGAACTTTGCGTGAGTTACAAAGTAGAATTTTCCAAAGCTGCGTCAAAACAATTTAAAAAGTTGTCCGAAAACCTTCAGGAACGCATACAAATAAAAATTGATGAGCTAGTCATCGCCATATCACTTAAAACTAGAAAAATTCATAAATCGCCACAATTGATCCCAGCACTAAACCACGCTTCGTTGTTCAGTATGGGGCTTCTTGCGGGATAGCTAAAACCGTCCCCGGCAAGGAACGGTTAAGAGATTTTATTGCTGAATCCTGGCAAGATGCATAAGTAGGTAAGGATGTACATATATATTAGCATTAGCGAACAGTAGAAAACCCTCACATGATAGTAAAAAGCCAATATAGTTCAAATGCGGAGATTTTTTAGCTGAAGCTATCTCACGAGTAGTAAAATGAGTCAACGCAATGTAACTCACCTTAATGTACGTAAGCGTAATATATTCGCAAAAGTTTTCGTTTCTGTAGAAGAGAATTTGCCAAAACTTAATTGGCACTCAGCGTCTTCCGGCATTAGCTCTGGTGGGAAAAAAGTGGTACATTGTCTCTTCTGGAGCAAGACGGATAGCTGTGTTGTGATCTGTCATTGCTTTTAACTTATCTCCTATTTCATAGTAAAGCTGACTCCGCCAAAGGTAAAAGAGAGGATTTTCTGGATGAATGCTAATGGCTTGAGTGTAGTCCTCAAGTGCTCCCAAGCGATCTTCTAACTTATTGCGGCGAAAGTTAGCCCGTTCGGTATAGAGGTAAGCATCTTGGGGATGAATCAAAATTGCATGGTCAAATTCCGCGATCGCTCTTTGAGTGTCTCCCTGTTTGTACGAGGTGTATGCTTGTTCAATAAATCTAGTAGGAATATTCTGTTTGCCATCTGAGGTGGTATAATGCTCAACAGCTTGAGATTTATCCTTTCTGTGTGTATGTTGGGAATCTGCTGCCTTTGTGGAAGGATGGTTAAGACTTTTGACTTTATAGAGGGCACTCACACTTGAGACCAAGGCAAAAATACAGCCGATGGCAATCATGACACTGGCTAGACTATAGTCGCCACTGCCGATAGTATTTTGAAGTGCTTTGACATCTTGTGTCGAAGGCTTTTCAGTGATCGCAGAGGATTGATCGGGTTGGACAAGCCGTGTACGTACAACCGGCGTTATGGTAAACAGTGGTGCGACCAAGAGAAATTGTCTGTTGCTCATTTGATAACTCCACTACAATGTCCAGTCCTCTTAAATGAAAAATTCAAGGTAAACATAATTAAAAACTTAATTCTATGTTAAACAAGAACGCCTGATCTGAGTTAAAGATAAAATCAGACTCATCAACAGACTTTCCAGAAAATATTTTTTACTTTACTATTTTGCCAAATTAGCTCATTCTTAGCCTCTGTAAATCGACTTAACTCAAAAGTCAAATTATTTTTTGCTCTTAAAGTAGAGTCTACCACCTGAGGACAGAGAGTATCAGTAGCTTAGTAACCCTTATAG
>CAZZVG010001193.1:0-2663 GCA_964657295.1 Iningainema sp.
GGTGCGATGACAAGCACTCCTGGTGGTGCGATGACAAGCACTCCCGGAGCAACAACAGCGACTCCCAAGGTTAAATCTACTAAGAAACCTTAGGTATAGTTTGATAACAGCGCGAAACAAGTTGGCAAGAGTAATCTTTGCTGCTGAAAAGCCCACCAAGACATTTTTTTGTTGAGGGTTAACTGCTACAGGGTAATATCTATGTATGTCTCGGCAGATATCTGATAATTGCCCTGATTTTTCCGCTCGTTCATCGTCATCAAGTTGTATAATAGATTCACTTCTGATTAGTACGAGATGCAGCAGCTTGTGAGGGTGTTAAAACCCTGAAGCACTTGGCACAAACTAATTACCAAAAAAACTAATACCTAAGTCCTTGATCATTTTTTGATTGTCAACAGGTCTTTGTTGTTGAAAATAGATCCGGTTTCCTACAGGAACCGGATTTATTGTAATTGTCATGATTTGTTCACAATTAATCTATTATGAGAAGCTTGTTTCCAGAATTTAATCAAAGTTGTAAATTAAAATGAAGTATTAAAGACAAAATGTTCACTATAAACTTATCTACTGCGTGAGGTTTAATTGTGCGGCCACCAATTGTCCCCCAAGGAGATTTGCATTCCTCATTAAGTCCAAGACAAACCGAAAATCCCATCCAGTCTCATGTCTCTAAATCGTCAATCGTGGCATCTCGACGTGCTTCTGGTGGTTTTGCTCTGCTTGACAGCCTGAAGAGCCACGGTGTTGAGTATATTTTCGGCTATCCAGGTGGTGCGATTCTACCAATATACGACGACTTGTATAAGGTAGAAGCAAGTGGTGGAATTAAGCACATCCTGGTGAGACACGAACAAGGCGCAGCACACGCTGCAGATGGTTATGCTCGCGCAACCGGGAAGCCAGGAGTCTGTTTTGGCACTTCAGGCCCTGGGGCAACTAATTTGGTCACAGGCATTGCTACTGCGTATATGGACTCAATCCCGATGGTGGTTGTCACAGGACAAGTTTCACGGGCAGTCATCGGTTCGGATGCGTTTCAAGAAACAGATATCTACGGAATTACACTACCGATTGTCAAGCATTCCTATGTTGTGCGCGACTCACAAGATATGGCGCGAATTGTTGCTGAAGCCTTCCATATCGCTACAACAGGACGTCCGGGACCGGTTTTGATCGATATTCCTAAAGATGTGGCAGCTGAAGAATTTGACTACGTACCTGTGGCACCTGGTTCGGTGAAGTTACCCGGCTACCGTCCTACAGTGAAGGGGAATCCCCGGCAGATCGTTGCCGCAATACAGTTGATTTGTGAAAGTCGTCGTCCTCTACTTTATGTCGGTGGCGGTGCGATCGCTTCCAGTGCCCATGCGGAAATAAAACAACTTGCCGAACTTTTTAATATCCCTGTCACAACAACATTGATGGGGATTGGTGCTTTTGACGAACATCATCCCCTGTCTGTGGGAATGTTGGGGATGCACGGTACTGCCTACGCCAACTTTGCCGTCACTGATTGCGATCTGCTAATTTGTGTCGGTGCCAGATTTGATGATCGCGTCACTAGTAAGTTGGATGAATTTGCCAGCCGCGCAAAAGTTATTCACATTGATGTCGATCCGGCAGAGGTTGGCAAAAACCGCATCCCAGAAGTCCCCATTGTCGGCGATGTTCGGAAAGTCTTGACAGAGTTGTTAAAGCGATGTCAGCAAGCAGGTATCAAGGCAACACCCAACCAAACGCAAGAATGGCTGAACCTGATCAACCGTTGGAAGGAAGATTATCCTCTGGTTGTACCGCATCCAACAGACAGCATCTCGCCGCAAGAGGTGATTGTAGAAATCGCCAGCCTTGCACCTCACGCCTACTACACCACAGATGTCGGTCAACATCAAATGTGGGCAGCTCAATTCCTGAAAAATGGTCCCCGACGCTGGATTTCTAGCGGTGGTTTGGGAACGATGGGTTTTGGTTTGCCTGCGGCAATGGGGGCTAAAGTCGCGTTTCCTGATGAGGAAGTTATTTGCATTAGTGGCGATGCCAGCTTCCAAATGAATTTACAGGAATTGGGTACGCTGGCACAGTATGGCATAAATGTCAAGACTGTAATTATTAATAATGGCTGGCAGGGAATGGTGCGGCAATGGCAGCAAGCCTTTTATGGTGAACGGTACTCATGCTCGAATATGCAAGTCGGAATGCCAGACATTGAGTTGTTGGCAAAGGCATACGGACTTAAGGGTATGGTGATTAGCGATCGCACTCAGCTAAAAGATGCGCTCGTGACAATGCTGGCACACAATGGTCCGGTTATCTTGAACGTGCATGTCACTAGAGACGAAAACTGTTACCCCATGATCCCAGCAGGTAAGAACAACGCCCAAATGATTGGCTTGCCTCGTCAGCCTCAAAAAGAGTCCATAGAACCGGTTTATTGCAGTAACTGTGGTGCAAAAAACCTACCTAACAATAACTTTTGCCCAGAGTGCGGCACGAAGTTGTAAAAAGTTCTGACACAAACGTAGGTAAGGCATATGCTTTACCTACTGCGCCTTCTTTGCCGAAAATGTGGTGCCAGATAGTAGAAATCAAAACATGTAATAATTTTTTACAGAAGAAGCAGCGATCGCTATATTTTGGATTCAGCTTACAGATGCCAAGTC
>CAZZVG010001194.1:0-2659 GCA_964657295.1 Iningainema sp.
ACCTAAAAATACTATAAAAATATTTACATTTTAGGTGGGGTAAGCGAAACCCCGATTCGTGATCATATAAAAATGGTACGGCAAAACGATAACTCGTAGAGGCACGACCAACTTTATTTTTAAGAGTAAAAAGCAATTATTCATGTTATGGAATAATCCTTTTTACTAGAGTGAACGAGTGCAAAAGTTCCCACGACACACGCTCAGACGCCAGTAACTCTGGTAACGTTGCGTAGTCTTGGATTACGTAGCGAATGAATACCTTAAGCGCTCAGCAGATTTTTCAGGCGAGTAATCAATAGTGAAGCATATCGAATGGCAATTAAACCATCTAAAATAATTTGAGAACCCCAAACCAAACTTGATACGCAGCCATGCTAGAGTACAAATTGCCGCGATATCTACCTTCTGCAGAAGAACTGCCCGACTCGGACGAAACACCTGTGGATAACGAACTGCAAGAATTGTTACCAGGACTGTTAAAAGCAACCCTGCTGATGCTTTGGTCAGAGCGGATGGACTGGTTTTTCGGCATTGATATGGGTATTTATAGTCACCCAGATGAACCGCCAATAGTACCGGATGGATTTCTCAGTTTGGGTGTCGAAAGATTTTATGATGAAGAGTTACGTCCAAGTTATGCACTTTGGGATGAAAATGTAGTACCAATTTTAGCTTTAGAAGTAGTATCCCAAACTTATCGTAAAGAATACAGTGCCAAAAAAGATGAGTATGCAACGCTAGGCGTACTCTACTATGTAATTTACTCATCGCGACGCCGTCGCAAACCTCGCTTAGAAGTACATAAACTAGTAAACGGTGAGTACTTATTACAGCAGGGAAACCCAGTTTGGATGCCAGAAATAGTGTTGGGAATTGGCTGTGAAAGGGGAAGTTATGGCGGAATTACCCGCGAGTGGCTGTATTGGTACGACGAACACCAACAGCGATATCCAACACCTCAAGAACAGGTCAAAATAGCTGAACAGCGAGCACAAGCCGAAGCACAAAGGGCACATAGAGAAGCACAAAGGGCTGAAAAACTTGCTGCAAAATTACGCGAGTTGAATATTGACCCTGATAATATTTAGTTTGGCAAGTGGCAGAGAGAAGAATTGCGATTTATTCCACAACTAGTAAAATTGCGTGTCCGTTAGGATCTTTAACTAGGCGACCTTGGCGGTAAGGACGTGAGCTATCTGTGAACTTAACAATTCCCGATGAGACGAATTGAACTCATCAGTTCAATGAGTTCATCTCCAAGCTGTAAGGTGATTATGCGAATTTTTGCCTGTGCAACGCCTTGAAGCTCGCCGTATTCCTGTCCTTCAACAAGGATATCGGAAACGCTTTCAAACGAGAGTGCTTGCTTGAGCCAACACCGCGAACTAAAGTTACGCGGATTCAGGCTAGAAGTTGGGCATCAGCTTTTTTGAGTATGTGCGATCTGCGCATTTCTAAGACTGGAACAATTCCCTCTCTCGCGACTATTATTTGCGAGAAATCTTCTCTTAATCCCAACGGGAAGGTCATGGCACCCAGAATAATTGCCTACCCCAAATTATTGAGGGGATACAATTTTACTAAAACAAGTTAATCAATATAAACTCTGCTAGTCAGCGATTAGCACTTAATAACTCAGATTATTGAAGTGGAAATTACGAATTACTTTGACCTACAGGTTCGAGGATATTTGTCACAGTAAGATGATCGAGTATGGGTTTGCGGGTTTTCAAGTCAAATTTATATCCATTTGGCAGAATATGAAGTCTTGCTCCACAAATTGCCAAAGGCTCATCCTTGAGAATGTTCTCTATATTAGTGTGTATCATTTCTGATTGATCCACAATGGTGATACAACCTTCCCCAATCACTTCAACCTGGCTATCGGTTACCACCATAGCAGTATTCTCATCAATGCCAAATCCTAGAACAGCAGGCTGCTGTGATAAGGCTGAAATTAAGCGACCTAAACGTCCTCGCTGGGAAAAATGCTGATCGATGATGACTCCAGGAAGGAAACCCAAACCAGGACCCATATTGGCAATTTCAATCCGAGGATTTGTCTGTGAGTCTCCTTCTACAATCATCACATCAGGCATAATAGCAGCTCCGGCGCTTGTACCTCCGATCACAATCCCTTCCAAGCTGCGTTCGTGAATCGCTGCATCGATTTCTGTATCTTTAAGAATGCTAGTGATTCGGGCTTGATCTCCGCCAGTAAAAAATATGCCCGTAGCGTTGTTAATAGCTTGTATGGCTGTAGATGAAGACGTATCTTCACGGGTTTCGGTGTCAACTATCCGAATTTCTTCGGCTCCAAGCCGTTTAAAAACTCTAATATAACTTTCTCCTACGTCTCTTGGTAGTTCTGTTGCCGCTGTTAAAACAACAATCCGAGCCTTGGTGCCGCCAGCGCATCGCACAAATTCTCGCAAAATCTGGCAATCTCCTTCTTTATCTTCGGCTCCACCAATTATAACCAACTGCTTTTTAATTTCACTCTTCACCATAATATCTCCTGATATCAATTATACTTATTTAATAAAACATGACAATAAAGACCGTAAAAACACCCATTTGGTAGATTAGTCACCTTGCGCTGGTGTAAAATCATTGCTTATCAAATTATATAAAGGCTTGTAGTTGCGCTTTAGCG
>CAZZVG010001195.1:0-2654 GCA_964657295.1 Iningainema sp.
TGACTTAATTTCAACCTGATGGATGTACCACGGTCAGAATATTTGATAGCATTGTCAATCAAATTTAGCAATACCTGTTTCAGGCGATTGTAGTCTGCTTTTACCTGAATTGGGTAAGTATAAGACTCAATTGTAATTGTGCGATCGCTATATTGTCCTGCCATTTCCACGACTTCAGCTGCTAAGTCATTCAAGCTACAAGATTGTATATTAAAGTACAGATAACCACTATCGGCTCTAGCCACATCAAGTAAATCTTGTAACAGACGAACAGTACGTTCCGCTTCAGAGGCAGCAGTTTCCAAAGCTTCTCTCTGTACTTCTGTTAAAAGATGCTGGCGTCGCAAAACGCTTTGCAAATAACCATGTATGATTGTCAGTGGTGTACGTAACTCGTGAGAAACATTGCTAAAAAATTGTCGCTCTTTCTCCCAAGATTGGGATAGGCGAGATAACATCGTGTTTAAGGTTTGAGCTAATTCTCTGACTTCGCTAGGTGCATTATCAAGATACAGCCGCGCTTGCCCTAAATCTTCTGCAGAAATAACTTCCGTCATTTGACTTATCTGACGTAGGGGGCGTAGAGAGCGATGGATATAAAATGTGAGCGCTGCTACCATCACGATAATTACTACAATGCTAGCAGTACCCAATCTCCAAACCATTGCCAAAAACATCGTCTGATCTCGGGTAACATCCTGCACCAGAAACAGTTTACCCATGATTTTCCCCTGTACCTGCAAGGAAAGTCCACGTAAAATAAAGTATTGTTGGTTGATTTCATAAATTTGGGGTTTAATTGGCATCTCTGTGAGAGAGATGAGCTGATTTATTGTAGAATTAGGGAGTCGATGAAAATTATTCGATTTAGCTATAATTTTTTGATTTGGACTTTTGACCCATAATACCGTCTTGGTATTAGACAAGTTGTTGATAGCATTTTGCAGTGCTGCTTCCGGCGGTAGCATTTCGCTGTACACTTCCACATCACGTGGCAAACGTGCCGAAATATCTTCTATGTTCTGCTTGTGACTATCGATTAAAAATTGCTGCATTGTCCAGTTAGTCCAGATAGCAAGAATACCCAATCCTAAAGTGGAAAATACAGCAACACCAATGGTTAAACGCGCACGCAAGGAAAAGAGGTCTATTTTCCGAAAAATGTTGCTGAGTTGATTCACTTTGATGGTTGCGGTGGTGTAGGACAAGTTTTCTTGACAAAATCGCACTTATAAATATAAGGTTTCTCCCAATTCAGGGGAATTTCCAGCAAATCTCGCGTTCCGGTTAGCCCTTGTCCCATAAACAGTAATATGGCAATGCAGTTTAAAATTGTATGAACGATCCGCCAACGATTTGATCTATCCTTATATATATCTTCCACGATCGCTAATGAAAAAACCATCAGCAATGCAGCAGCGATACCAATATAATAATGAGACCAATACCACTCACTAGTCCTCCGGTAGACTCCATCCTGGCAACCAAGAATAACTAGACCGGCCCCAGTTAAAGTAGCAAAAATTCCCCGCCACATCGGCTGTCTGCCTCGGTACAGTAAGACTAAAGAGGCAATAGTTGCAGCTAAAATCAATATAATAAAAATTACTTGGAAAAGATTTTTATTCCATAATTGATGCTTAATAATATTTTCTCCAATTGGATAAGATAACCCGAGTAAAGTTACTCCCACAACTGCTCCAGTCAGCCAGTAACCCAATTTTCGATGTTCTGTACCCACAACAGGAGGGATCTTACTTTTGCCGCCATCTGAAGTTTGCAAGCGGCGCTGGCGAGTACTCCAGGCAAAATTCACCACGATTCCAATTAAGGGGAAGACAAAAAAGACTGCGATCGCGGGATGTGCAAGAGAAAGAATATCTGTAAGTTCCATAAAAGACTTTTTACACAAATGTAGTAAGTGACATGGAAATGGGTAATAGGAACTAAAGAACAATTACCTATCACCCATTACTGAAACAGCATATGTATCTCGCACCAAAAATTCACTCTCGTGCGTTAACTGCCAATTGCTGAATTCTTACAAAACTTAAATCAAAAAACTAACTGCTTAAAGGCGCGTAGCCAAAAGTGGCATTGAACTTGTGACACCAAATCGCCACGGATTTATAGTTAGCCAAATTCACTTTGTCAGGAAGGGCATAGCGTTGAGTACCACTCGTGCTTTTCAATGGAGCAACACTGTAATAATCGGCTTTTTTAAGACCACCTTTTGGGGGTGCATCTGTTTTATACAGAATCACATAGAGGTCAGGACCTTTTTCCGATTTAAAATCTTGATCTAATACTACGTAACGTTTGCCATTTTCGGTAACAATACTGACCGACCCCTTTGTTGAGTGTTCTCCATCCTTAAAGGTTCCTGTAGGCGTAGTTGTTGACGTGCTTGCTGGCGCAGTTGCCTGTGCAACAATCTCAGTTCCAGTTGAAGCTGGCTTTTGGGCAACGACTTCTTTGATAGAGGCGGCTGTTAATAAAGCAGCGAAACCTAAAACAGCTATATACTTTAGCTTCATGGCGTTGATTGTTTTAATTAACTCTAAGCTAAATTTAAAGCGAACGACGAGTCACTACATTAATTTAGGCTGAGAAGTTGTTAAAAATTACGGCTACTACTTCGTAAATTTTTCATC
>CAZZVG010001196.1:0-2652 GCA_964657295.1 Iningainema sp.
GTCGTTTCAGAAAGTAGAATTGACCACATGGTAAGGGCGCGGAAACCCCGCCCCTACAGCCGCCTGATTCATCCCATGGCATACAAGACTATTTCTGTCAATGAGTAAGTCCTAAAATTTGTGAAAACTGACAGCATTTTCTATCGCCTATTTCAAGAATTCCCCAATATCTTCTTTGAACTCATCGGTAATAGTCCTGAAACAGCTAACACTTATAAATTTTCATCGGTTGAAATCAAACAAACAGCATTCAGAATCGATGGGGTATTTCTCCCAACACAAGGAGACAAAAACCCGATTTACTTCCTTGAAGTCCAATTTCAACAAGATTTAGAAATTTACTCTCGACTGTTTTCAGAAATCTTTTTATACCTCCGCCAGAATGAACCTACAAACGGTTGGCGTGCTGTGGTTTTATACCCAACCCGCGATCTAGATACAGAAAATATAAAACATTATCGTGAATTCTTCTCTAGTCAGCGAGTTAGTCGGATTTATTTGGATGAATTAGGTGAAGCTGCTTCCCTACCAATTGGCATTGCTACTATCAAGTTAGTGATTGAAGATGAAGATACAGCAATTGCTCAAGCCAGGGAGTTGATAGAAAGAGTAAACCAAGGATCAGGAGATGAAATTCAAGGGCGTCAATTACTACAATTAATAGAGACAATCATCGTCTACAAGTTTCCGAACATGAGAATAGAGGAGATACAAGCAATGTTTGGATTGAGTGATCTAAAGCAAACAAGGGTATATCAGGAAGGCGTAGAAGAAGGTGAGCGCAATACTAATCTAAAAGCAATACGCCGATTTTTGGCATTGGGGTTGAGCGTAGAGCAAATAGCAGAGGGGTTGGATGTAAGTATAGAAGAAGTGAGGCAGGCAGCACAACAACAGCCGGACGATCAAGGTGATAAATAGTTTCTGGTTTTGCACCAACAGACCGAACTGCTACTGTAGGGTGTTGAGGCTCTACGTAAAAGTTAGAGGATTTTAGGAGATCCCAAAAAATAAATTATCTATATTGTAGGGTGCGTTAGCGACAGCGTAACGCACCGTCTTAGCCAGCTGTGGTGCGTTACGACGTTCCGTCTAACGCACCCTACAAAATCAAAGATTTTTTTAATTGGAAGTCCTTTAGGTAGAAACCATCAAGACGAACCGTTGATGCAAAAGCTACCTTAAATATAACACTGAAGATTCTGAATTGAAAAGAGAAAATGTTGAGTATTTTCTGAAATACTCAACTATATCTAGAGTGCCGAAATTTTCCTTGTACAGTATTCGCCTTCGCGGAACGAGTGTATCTGTGAAGCTAATTGCCTTGTACTATTTGTAGTTAAATTTTGTTAAAATTGATTTGGAGCTAGCACTTCTGCCTTCCCCACCCATCACCTACCTTGGAGACACTTGATGCTGCGACTTGAACATATAAATAAAACTTATCCCACAGGCGAAGTCCTCAAAGATATCAACTGGGAAGTCAAACCAGGCGATCGCATTGGTTTAGTCGGTGTCAACGGTGCAGGAAAATCCACCCAACTGAAAATTATCACTGGGGAAATTGAACCGACCGCAGGCGAAATCATTCGTCCTAGCAGCTTACACATAGCCTACCTCAACCAAGAGTTTGAAGTAGACCCCACCCGTACCGTCAAAGAAGAATTGTGGCGTGCTTTTAACGAAGCAAACACAGTTAATGAAGCATTGACACAGGTACACCGGGAAATGGAAACTGCGACGCCTGAAGAGTTAGACAAACTGATCAACAAAATGGATCGCCTCCAACGGCAGTTTGAAGCCTTGAATGGCTACAACTTAGAGGCGCAAATTGATAAAATTTTACCAGAAGTCGGATTTGAATTGGCAGATGCAGAGCGCCTTGTAAGTTCCTTTAGCGGCGGTTGGCAAATGCGGATGAGTTTAGGCAAAATCCTCCTGCAAAAACCAGACTTATTGCTGCTGGACGAACCGACAAACCACCTAGATTTAGAAACCATCGAGTGGCTGGAAAATTACCTCAGAGGGCTGATCACCCCGATGGTCATAGTTTCCCATGACCGTGAGTTTCTTGATCGGCTTTGCACTCAAATAGTTGAAACTGAACGCGGCGTTTCCGCCACCTACCTAGGCAACTACTCAGCATACCTACAACAAAAAGCCGAAAACCAATCAGCGCAACTGAGTGCATACGAACGTCAGCAAAAAGAACTAGAAAAACAGCAAACGTTTGTTGATAGATTTCGTGCTAGTGCTACCCGTAGTACTCAGGCAAAAAGCCGGGAAAAACAACTGGAAAAAGTTGAGCGCATTCAAGCACCCATATCTGGGGTAAAAACTCTACATTTCCAGTTTCCTCCTTCACCCCGAAGTGGGCGTGAGGTAGTGATAATTAAAGATTTAACTCATACCTACGACGACAAAATACTCTTTTTGGGGACAAATCTCCTGATTGAAAGAGGCGATCGCATCGCTTTTATCGGTCCCAATGGTGCAGGTAAGTCTACCTTGTTACGCCTGATTATGGGGATTGAAAAACCCACAGAAGGTAGAGCCACATTAGGCGAACACAACGTTATTCCCGGTTACTTTGAGCAAAACCAAGCAGAAGCTTTGGATTTGAAAAAAACTGTCATGGAAACTATCCATGAT
>CAZZVG010001197.1:0-1329 GCA_964657295.1 Iningainema sp.
CAATACAAATCAACAACAGCTGCTACCTCAGGAAAAGGGACATTTTGCCCTGAATAACCAGATTTCCTGCGTGGAGTGTGAAGCTCAATCCACTCTTGGTTCTGTGTATGCTTTATGCTAGAGGCATTGTTTGGTTTCTGTTTTATGAATTTTGAAAACCCACGACAACAGGCATAGGCTTGTGTGGTGTGGGTAGACATGGAGTCACACAAGCCGAAAAACAGCCAGTTGTTAAGAGTAAACAAAAAAGCCCTCGGCACTTACACCTTGCCGAAAAAGTGTCACGCTGATCGATAGTTACTGGAGTTTAGACTAAAAGTCGGCGCTCACTCTTATAACAGTTCAACTGTACTAAAAGGTAGAACTTGAGTAGCTTATACCATTTCACCAAAATCTTGATACTATTTGCTCCCTCTGCTCCCCCTGCATCCCCCTGCTTGCCTAAATGTATCAACTTTAAAGTGAAACGGTATTATGGAGGGGCGATCGCTAAAATTCATCGCATGTAGTATACCTAGAGCGTGTGTGAGGGGGATCTTTTTTGATGAAGTGAAGCAGGCAGATTGGTGAGAAACTCTTCTAAAGTAGTCACAGCGAGTGCCGCATCCATCAGACTTTCTAGCTCCTCTACACTCTCACTCTCAAGCCTTACTTTTAAGAAAGCTGGAATTTCCCCAAAGCGTTGTTGCAATACTCGGATTAACTGCCGTCGCGCACCCTGCTGTACACCCTGCTGAAAACCTCGTTCCTCACCTTCGTTGAGAATTTGCTGATACCAAGGCGATTCTCGTAATACTGTCATATCTCACCTCATGATTTCTTGCACAACAGGCATGTCTAACACAAAACTAGCAAAAAATGCTAGCAATGGTTCTAACTGATTTAACTGTGCATCTGCTCTGAGTAATTGTACTGCTCTCTGCACAACTGATGCCTCACCGCTCGCTTTGCGAGAATTCAAAAGTCAAAAGGAGCCAGTGCGTTGCGGAGCCAGCGCGCATGAGGCGTTTTCCCAACCTAGGCGACTGGCGTTGGGGTTTCCCCCGTTGAAGCAACTGGCGTTCAAAAGTCAAAAAAATAAAAAGGATTCAGAGCAAGTAAATTCATTTATGGAAAATGAAAAAATATGTATTTCGAGATGTGTAGTACTTAATGCTACGTTTATACTTTGAAGCCCTAAATTTATTTTGGTGGTTCTTACTTTTGACCCCTTCGGGGTGACGCTCCTGACGCTCGTGCCGACGCTCCTACGTCGCTAACGCTAACGCCAGTTGCTTTATGCCGGGGAACCCCTCCACCGCACTGGCTCAATTTTGACTTTTGACTTTT
>CAZZVG010001197.1:1339-2650 GCA_964657295.1 Iningainema sp.
CTTCCCCAAAGGGGCTGTCTCCCTCTTACTGTATATGAATGGCAACATCTACCTGTAGGTTGGTTAGATTTGCAACCCGCCGACTATCTGCTGGTTTGTCAATGCGAATTTTTACTTGAACGATTCTGCCATCTGTTTCTGCTGTGGGATTAACACTTAAAATATTTTGTCTGTCAACTTGCAAACCAATTCGGGTAACAGTTCCTTCTATTTTTCCTGGAAAAGCAGTACTGGTAATGGTAGCTTTTTGACCTACATGTACTTTACTAATATCGGTTTGGTAAACTTCTGCCATTACCATCATTTGAGATGTTTTACCTATATCAATAATCCCGTCACTGGTGTTTACCTCTCCAGTTTTGGTATGTACTTTCAAAACTTTTCCATTTATGGGAGATCTGAGAGTCGTTAAATCGTAGTCTGCTTTTGCCTGATTGACAGCAGTGATCGCACTCTTGAGATCGGCTTCTGCCAACTGGACATCTAGGGGACGTATCTCTTGAAGACTCACCAGCTTTGCTTTTTCTTGCTGGATCTGATTGTTAGTAGTGTTTATAGTCCGGTTAAGGCTGGCTTTGGCTTCTGTTATCTGCTCTTCTGCAGTCCTCATTTGCAAACGCTTAGTATCTGCTGTAGAAGCTGAAACACCACCTTCGTGATAGATCTGCTGGTATCGATTGTTCTCAGTTTGAGCATTGTTTAACTCAGCCTGTAAACGGGCGATAGTTGCTTGCTGGGAGGCAACATCTCCTTGTAGTTGAGCTTCCAAATGCATGATCGCTGCCTTTTGAGCATTGATATCTCCTGTTTTTGCTCCAGCTTTCACCTGCGCTAATTTGGTTTGAGAAATTTCAACTTTATCCACAGCTTGTTGCAATGCTGCCTGACTGCGAGCATAACCTTCAAGCCATGCCACGACTTCCCCTACTCGAATCGGATCTCCTTCCTTCACCAGTAGTTTTTGAACTCGGACACCAGATAGTGAACTGGGCGGAAACAACTTAGTCACTTCGCCTTGAGGCTGTATGCGTCCTAAAGCCGTCACAGCTACTCTCACTCTCTCCGCCTTTGGCGCTTTTACTGGTGGTGGAGTCTGAACATGAGACAGGTATCGAGAAAGACTGTAGATAGATATCAACCCAGTCACTAAAGCGATGAAAGCTGCCAATATTATTCGCCACCCGTAAGAGGGTTTTTTGTATAACTGGCTTTCCTTGTCTGCTGCCATATTTATGTCCTAAATTGTGATTGCTACGCAAGTAAACAGCTGATTCCTTTAGGTGCCCTTGATATTACCGTTTGGGGAGAGGG
>CAZZVG010001198.1:0-2642 GCA_964657295.1 Iningainema sp.
CCAGCACAAAGAGCGACCGGAGCTAAAAGTACTGGATTGCCTTTGGCTGGTAACGCAGAGTTAATGGAGAATGCGATCGCCACCCCAACAGCAACAATCCTTTTCATTCCCCACCTCCTAGATAGATAGCTTCTAATACTGTGGGCAGCCAACGAACATGCTCCACAGTTTTGTCATGACCACGTGCCTTGTCTTTGACAACGATGCCCCATTCTTTGCCCGTTTCCGTTAAATGCCAGATATTGACGGTACGCTCTTTCCCAGAGTGTTTGTCTATCTTTGTAAGAATTTCTTTCCGTTGCAATCCTGCGTTGAACAAAGCTATATTGACGTCGCTAGCTTTGATAGGTTTTGGTAAATTGTGCTGCTGTTGGTAAAGTTCGCCTAGTACTGTTGGGGTTACGTGGCGCTCAGGTGTTGCTGTAATTTCTTGTACGGGTCCAATAAGCTTTTTAATCATTGACCTGCATTCAGGAACCTGCTCCCCTACCGCTTCAAGAGCATAGATAGCCTGGAGATCCTTGCTCAAACTTGTGATTGAGAGAACTTTGAGGGCAAAATCGACTACGTAACTCGCTCTTTGCTCTGGGAGGGGTAGCAATGGAGGAGTGGCGATCGCTGTTTCGTGAACCGCCGTTGGTATTGCGTAAGAACCTGTTTTTCGGATAGACGGGAGAACTTCGTGATAAACCCATCGTTGAAAACGTCTTGCTACAGGTTTGCGGGATTTAAATATTAAGCGATATAAACCTGGTTCGTTTACAATCGACATTTCTTGGTCGCCTCCAAGGGTGTTGACAATGGCAACCCCCTTTTCATCTTCATCAAGTCCCCCATCATGATAGACGCTGCCATCTTGCGCTTTACGCTCTCTGCCATTAACTGCTAAAGAAACGGCTATGCCCAAAATTGCACACACATCAGATGCTACCCACCAAGGATCGTCGGCGGTGCCAACAAATCGAACTTCTTGCGACTCAAATTGAAAGACTGTTAAGTTGCTCATAAATTCTCCAAAACATTCATGAATAAGGGGATTGCTCCCCTTGCAAACTGAAAATTAAGCTGTTATTAAATCTGCTGAAAAACCATTAGCAAGAGCAATAACACTTTTCATGCTGCACCTCCTGCTAGTTGAATAGTGTCGAGATTGGCTACTGCATCCCACAGATAATGTGCTACTTTTTCGTTATTATCGAAAGCCGCGCTACCCAAAGCTTGCAGTAAGTTGCGTAAACTGTAGCCGCGTTCTGCTAAGCAAGGCAAAAGGTAGTCACTGAGGAATCGTTGTAGCGCTAGTTCTCGGTCAACTCGCAATAATATTTGAATTCCATGTTCATCCATACCTTGGTAAGTCCAATTTGGAACAAATTCGCATGGCAACAACGTGCCCAGTCAATGATCGTTTGCTTCGAGCGCTTCCAGTACAGAGAGGTGCCACTGTAAGGACTGAATCGTTTTACCGTGTCCCTTGGCAGTTTCTACAACCAATTGACAGTGTTCTTTGCCCTTCTCTGTGGGTAGGTAAGCAGGGTCTTTTCCATCGTCTGGGTTTTTGATTTGAAATCCCTGTTCAATAAGCATCTTGTTGACCCGGATAGCACTCCACTTCTGCCCAGTAGTTTCGGTCAACCTTTCCGCTAATGCTGTTGGACGGACTAACTCAGCTTTTACTGGAATTGGTAACAGGGTTTTTGCAGACTCAATCACGGGAAGAAGTTGGGGGTGAAGTTGAGCGATCGCACTTCCTTTTGCCCCTGCTATTAAGTTAGGGTGCAAGTCGGTTTTGCCCAACATTAAGTCGATGACTTCTGATATTTCTGTGGGAGTGGGTAGTAGTTGGGGTTGGGCGGTGGGTTGGGCGATGGTCGCTTCGCGAACCGCCGAAGGCATCGCGTAAGAACCAGTCTTGCGGATGCTGGGGAGGACTTCAGAAGTTATCCACTTTTTAAACCGCTTTGCTTGTGGTTTGCGGCTGGTGAGGATTAGAGAGTAAAGACCAGACTCGTTGATTGCCCAAAAATCTTGATTTGAAAATGACCCTAAGTATTGTTTAGGGTCAAGAAGTTTTTTCTCGTCGTCATCCAGTCTTGCGATCGCTGATGATGGATTGCTATGATCCAATGCCGCACATACGTCCGCAGCCATCCACCAAGGATCGTCAGCCGTGCCAACGAATCGGACTTCTTGTGACTCGAATTGAAATACCGTTAAATTACTCAAGTCTTGTGTTGTGGCGTGGTTCTCACGGGCAAAGACATTGAAAAGGTTACACCAGCCTTTGTTTGTGCCGTCTTGGCGGGATTGGTAATAGGGGCAATCAGCACAAGTGCTGGGTTGAATTTCGAGCTTTGATTGAGGCATAATTGAAAAGTCCTTGATGGAAAGTCATTTTGGCGTAGAGAAGCGCTTGAAGTTGTCCAGACCCAGAGCGCTTTCTCTATACTTCTATTATGCCAAGCTGCTAACTGATTGTCAATATATTGGTTTACTTGTTATCCTGTAATTAGATAAGCGTTAATAGAAAAAATATGTTAGTAGCTCAAATGGAAGCTTATATTGACATTTCACGTTGGTGGCCCAAAACAGAGGACGGCGTTCCTCTGTCTGTATACGCAGTTCACAGGCGTTTTGAGGGTACT
>CAZZVG010001199.1:0-2639 GCA_964657295.1 Iningainema sp.
TTTTGACTTTTGACTTCCCCGAAGGGGTTGACTCCCTCTAAAAATAACTTTAAATAATTATGGATAGATTTAACTTGAAGTTGTTCAAGCGGTTCTGGGCAATCGCCAAACCTTTCTGGTTTGGAGAAGAAAAATGGTCATCGAGAGGTTTGCTACTGCTGTTAGCCTTGCTGTTGCTAGCCTACACTGGCCTTGCTGTTGTTCTTAACACCCAGCAGGGAGCTTTAATTTCCTCTCTTTCAGCCCGAGATGAACCGAGATTTTCACAAACTATCAAGATCTTCCTCGGGGTGCTGATTCTGTATGCACCGCTTTTGGGAGGATACGACTATTTGCAAGGCAGACTCGGTCTTTTCTGGCGACGGTGGTTAACGAATAGTTTTCTGGATAATTACCTCAGCCGACGAGCTTACTATAACATCAATTCAAACGCTGAGATTGACAATCCCGATCAGCGAATTGCTGAAGATGTCAAAAGCTTTACTCAAGATTCTCTGAAATTTTTACTCATCTTTGTCGGAGCGATCCTGAAAGTGATTGCTTTTAGTGGAGTTCTTTGGGGAATATCCAAGTCACTGGTGATTTTTCTGGTGATTTATGCCCTTGTTGGCACAATAATAACAACAGTCGTTTTTGGTAGACCTTTAGTCCAACTGAATTTTGAACAACTTAAAAAAGAAGCTAACTTTCGCTTTGGCTTAATTCGCATCCGTGAAAATGCTGAATCTATTGCCTTTTATCGGGGTGAGGAACAAGAGTCAAAACAGGCCAAAACCCGATTCTTAGAGGCGTTTGATAATTTTAAGCAACTTATCTACTGGGAACTTAATCTCAATGTTCTGACCAATGCTTATGAGTTTATTCCTTTCATTATCCCAGCGATCGTTGTTGCCAAGAGTGTCTTTGCAGGAGAAATAGAGGTAGGAAAAATTACAGAAGCACAAGGGGCATTTATTCGGGTATTTTACTCGTTAAACGTTATTGTATCTCGCTTGCAGTCTCTGGCTACTTTTGGTGCAGGGATTGACCGTCTCTACAGCTTTGCTGAGTATTTAGAAAACCCCATCGCTGAAAAAGATGAAACTCCCACTATTAGTACAGTAGAGGATTCCCGTTTAGCTGTTGAACACCTAACGTTACAAACACCGAATTATCAAAGAACTTTGATTAAAGATTTGTCACTCTCCTTACCATTAGCACAAGGAATGTTAATTACAGGACCAAGTGGCTGTGGCAAGAGTTCTCTGCTACGAGCGATCGCCGGATTGTGGAATGCAGGTACTGGTATAATTGTCCGACCACAACTAGACCAGATCATCTTTTTACCACAACGTCCTTATATGATTTTAGGGACGCTACGTGAGCAGTTGCTTTATCCTCACACCAATGTTGAGATTGATAACTCTGTACTTAAACAAGTACTGCAACAAGTGAACCTCAAAGACTTAGATGAACGATATGGTGGTTTTGATGTAGAACAAGACTGGGCATCTATTCTTTCTCTAGGAGAACAACAACGTGTTACCTTTGCCCGTATATTGGTCAACAAGCCACCCTTCGCCATTTTAGACGAGGCAACAAGTGCCTTGGATCTAAAAAATGAGGAGGGGTTATATAAACATCTGCAAGCCATAGGAACAACTTTTATCAGTGTCGGTCATCGTCCCAACTTGGTAGATTACCACCAATTAGTATTGGAGCTATCAGAAGATCAAACCTGGCTTGTCAAATAAGCTGTACAGATCCGCTTTTGCAGAGAGAATTACTTGATAGTCCATCCTTCAATCATTTGCTCCACCGCTTCGATTGACACTCCTTTTCCCTGATCAATTTCGTTCAAATCCTCCTTTATCGCTGCGATGAACTCAATTTGTCTAACAATTTCGCGTAGAGATACGTCTGCGGGTAAGCGCTTCACAAGTTCAATGACTGCTTCTTTGTCACTCATGGCAATTCATGCATTTGATCTATTAGATAAACATATCTTATTTTATAGGTAATCCAAGCGCAAAGGCGAGGACAGTTCGGAGAAGAGAAACCCTCTGAAAGAATCTGTCCGTTGCAAAGTTGAGCTATGCTGAAGATCCTTCATAAGAGTGAAAAATAAACCGGAAGGAGAAACAAAAAATGGTCAATAGCATTAAAGAACTCATTGAATATCCGGAATTAAGCAATGTTGATGATCCAGAAGAGAAATTCATGACTAGTGGCGTAAACTGGGAAAGCTATGAAGCGCTGCTAGATAAGCTAGTGGACAACTCTCATTACCGTATTAATTATCTAGATGGATTATTAGAAATTGTGTCGCCTTCAATCAGACATGAAAATATAAAAACAAATTTGGGTATGCTGCTAGAGCGCTTTTTCTACAAGAAGCGCATTCCTTTTTTCCCTATGGGAAGTTCCACTTTCAAAAATAAGGCAAGAAAAGCTGGGGCGGAACCAGATGAATCTTACTGCATAGGAGAAGAAAAAAAAGTACCAGACTTAGCCATAGAAGTAGTTGTTACTAGCGGTAACATCAAAAAACTAGAAATTTATCGACGCTTAGGAGTTCAAGAGATTTGGTTTTGTGAGAGATATCAATTTAAGCTGTACCACTTACGGGACAATTCTCTAACTGAAAAAGCTGCTGTTTA
>CAZZVG010001200.1:0-1419 GCA_964657295.1 Iningainema sp.
TATGTCCAGCCCTTTCAAGGTGGCTTAAAAATCTAGGCAATTATGCCTAATTTTTTGTATTTAACCTGATCCCAAGGGGAGACGCTGCGCGAACGTGTTCTTCGTGCCTTCGCGGTTTAAAAATATTTTTGAACCACGAAGACGCGAAGAACACGAAGAAAAACTTCATTTTTACGCTTCACCTTGAAAGGGCTAGTCCTATGTCTTTAGCGTCGTTGCTTTTCCCAATTTTCCTACTAAATTTTGAGATTTTTTCAGAAAATTTTTATTTAAAACGGTAAAAACACTCTTATTCCGATTTATTATTAAAAGGCTGGGCTATAAACAAAAAAATCTTCTTTATTCTGAAGAAATTTGTTAAGAAAGCAGTCATGTTGGAGGGAGAAAGACACACCTAATAAATCATTGATATAATAGATAGTATCTCATAACAGCGCAAGTGTCAAATACTACACTAAAGAATAGAACAAATCGTGACCTCTACGCCGATAGTGCCGAAAAGTCCTCAATCCAACGCTAGTAGAGCAATTGCAACATCTACCCAAGGCTCAACTTTGGCTGATATTCTCGAACGAGTTTTGGATAAGGGAATTGTGATTGCAGGTGATATCTCTGTTTCTATCGCTTCCACCGAACTCCTGCATATCCGAATTCGTTTGTTGATTTCCTCAGTCGATAAAGCGCGGGAGATGGGAATAAATTGGTGGGAAAGCGACCCCTATCTCAGCAGCAAGGCGCAGACGTTAATTGACGAAAATCGCCAACTTCAGGAACGGTTGCAAAGTTTAGAAGCAGAAATGCGATCGCTCAAAGCTATAGCTAGCAGTCAACTAACGAATCCTTATTCTATGCCGACAAAGCCTCTGTCTACTGAAAAGGCTCCTGATAACACATAAAAAGGTGGCATTATGGCATTAGTTGGCACACCCTCTGAAAATCCTGAGATAGCAATTACCCCTAACCCATTGAACAGTAAGGCGGGACTGGCTTCTTTACTATTAACAGTGGTGGAATTAATTCGCCAGTTAATGGAAGCGCAAGTCATTCGCCGCATGGAACAGCAACTTCTTAGCGAATCAGACTTAGACCAAGCAGCAGAAAGTCTGCAAAAACTGGAAGAACAAGTGCTACGCTTATGTGAGATTTTTGAAATCGATCCAGCAGACTTGAATGTGAATCTGGGAGAATTTGGTACTCTTTTACCGCCACCTGGAACTTACTATCCGGGGGAAACTAGTCATAATCCTTCTATACTGGAACTGCTAGACAAACTTTTAAATATTGGAGTTGTAGTGCATGGCGATGTCGATTTAGGTTTGGGTAATCTGAATTTGATTCACGCTAAGCTGCGGCTGATTTTGACATCAAAGGAGATATAGGAATTATATTTGATTTTTGAAATATACGTAGGGTGGGCAC
>CAZZVG010001200.1:1429-2636 GCA_964657295.1 Iningainema sp.
AACCCGGATCTGGTGGGCAGTGCCCACCCTACGGCTGCGGCTGCTCTTGACACCAAAGCAGATATAAATGTATAAGTATTATTTATTGAATTTAGGATCGCATGGATTTAGGTATTTATCTTTACGGTATTTTACCCGCACCTATTTCGGAAAAGGTGGAACTTGAAGGACTAGATGGACAACCAGTGCAAAGCTATAGTGTTGACGGATTCAACTTTTTATACTCATCAGCTAAACAAGAGAAATATCTCACTTCCAGACGCAATTTATTGTGCCATGAAAAAGTTTTGGAACTCGCGATGAATGAGGGGTTCCGCACCCTACTACCTCTCCGCTTTGGATTGGTAGTGAAAACTTGGGAAACGGTAAGCGACCAATTGACTCGTCCCCATAAGGAAAAACTGGAAGAGTTATTTCAAAAATTAGAAGGACGTAGAGAAGTGAGTGTCAAGGTATTTTGGAATAGCAAGTCGGAGATGCAGGCTTTACTAGCGTCAAATGTTAGTTTGAGAAAAAAGCGTGATGCTATGGAAGGTAAAGCTTTAAGTATGGAGAAAATAATCGAAATTGGTAAGCTGATTGAAAGTGGTTTGCAAATTCGCAAAGAAGCGGTCATTGAAGTTTTCCGATCTGAATTGAATGCGAGTGCAGAGGAATTTGTGGAAAACGATCCGATGACAGAAGAGATGATTTACAATGCGGCTTATTTGATTCCTTGGGAAAGTGAATCGAACTTTAGCGAAAAAGTAGAAGCTATCGACCAGAAATTTGGCGATCGCCTGCGAATTCGCTACAACAATTTTACAGCTCCTTATACATTTGCCCAGCTTTCCTAAGGGAAGTTAACATTATGTTTCTGCAACTATTAACCTTTCCAGTTTCAGGACCACTAGGCGGAATCATCTGGATAGCAGAGCAACTTCTAGAGCGTGCTGATGCTGAATTAGATGATACACAAAATTTACAAAAACAGTTATTAACTTTGCAGTTAGCGTTTGATATAGGTGATATTTCAGAAGAGGAGTTTGAAATTCAAGAAGAAGAACTCTTGCTGAAAATTCAAGCTTCGGAAGAAGCGGAGGATGGTTAGTGGTTAGTGGTTAGTTGTTGGTTGTTAGTAGGGGCGTGGAGAGGTTTCTTATTATAAGTATTCAACCGGACATGATATAAGACGGTTTCTCTGTCTGTTATAGCCAATTGTTCTAAT
>CAZZVG010001201.1:0-2622 GCA_964657295.1 Iningainema sp.
CATTTAGGCGGATGCGGGAACTTGATTGTTAATGTAATCTACCGCCTCTTGAACCGTTGTAATCTTTTCGGCGGCTTCATCAGGAATTTCGATATGAAACTCTTCTTCCAACGCCATAACCAGTTCAACGGTATCGAGAGAATCTGCCCCCAAATCGTTGGCAAAATTCGATTGTGGTATGACCTTGTCGGCGTCAACACTTAGTTGTTCGGTGACGATTTTCTTGACCTTTTCAAAAGTATCCGGTTGGCTCATGAAAAAATTCCTCTACCAGTTGCTATAATCCGGTGTTTAATGGACTACATATTTTTGAGCATATACATCTTATCTGATAGCGCGAGCGCATACACTGTGTAAATGGTTTTGTTTTGCAATTCTTATACCAAGTTGCATTCAAACACAATACATGGGTATAGGACATCAGCGCTTCAGATCGATCGCTAACTGCTCACTGCTTAGTATCACTAAATTTTCGGCGATCGTCCATTCTGGTACATGAACAGCTTTTTCGCTTTAAACTATCATTCATCGCTTGCCACGCATACAATTCTCCTGACTCCAAGCTCCTAACTCCTGTACGGGCAGGTTTAACGAGATCATCTACCTGTCCAAAATGAAAATTCATCGATCAAACCTGCCCTTACGCAGCAGTGGTAAAACAGTTATTGTTAAGAGCTACTACCCAAAATTAATCATTTCTAATGCTATCCCAGACTTTGAAATATGCTTACTTCCCTGGCTGTGTTGCCCAAGGTGCCTGCCGGGAACTTCACTCCTCAACTGTTGCCCTCTCAGCTGCACTCGGTATCGAACTAGTCGAACTCAAAAAAGCTGCCTGCTGCGGTTCCGGCACGTTCAAAGAAGATTCTCAACTGTTAGAAGATACTGTTAATGCCCGAAATATTACTTTAGCAGAAGAATTGAATCTACCCCTACTGACTCATTGTAGCACTTGTCAAGGTGTCATTGGTCATGTTGACGATCGCCTGAAAGAATGCCAGAAAACAGATCCCGCTTATATTAAGCAGGTTAATAGCTTGCTACAAAAAGAAGGCTGTTCCCCTTATCAAGGAACGACAGAAGTTAAACACCTCCTCTACGCCCTAGTCACAGACTACGGTCTTGAGGAAATTCAAAATCGCGTTCAGCGCAAGTTAACAGGGCTAAAATGTGCGGCTTTCTACGGCTGCTATCTCCTCCGTGCCCAAAAATCCATGCCCTATGACGATCCCTTCCAACCGAAAGCAATGGAAAATGTTTTTCGGACTGTAGGCGCAACGCCAATCTATTATAGAGGTCGGACACAGTGTTGTGGTTGGCCTCTTTCTAGCTACGCTACAACCCAATCTTTTCAAATGGCAGGGACGCATATCCAAGAAGCCTTAGACGCTGGTGCTGATTGTCTGGTAACTCCTTGTCCTTTATGCCATCTCAACTTAGATTCTCGTCAACCAGAGGTAGAAAAGGTCATTGGACGGAAACTTGGTTTACCAGTACTGCATTTACCCCAATTGATTGCTTTAGCCGTTGGGGTTAGCCCGAAAGTCTTGGGTTTAGAACGGCACATCGTTTCTACCAAACCAGTGTTAGAAAAATTAGGAATGTAGCTGCAATTGGGGAGAGGGGGAGAGGGGGAGACGAAATTACATTTAGACATCTCCAATAATTAATTAGGCCTTAGTCAAAACCCTTGGTGGCATGATTTCGGGAGATGTCTATTGGTAATTTTACATTGGGTTGGGAGTGTCAATCAGAAATAAACCAATCTATAAGTTTTCGGGCAATACTTAACTTTGGGGGAATTTGCGGCAGGTTGTGTTTGTTGAACCAAGCAGCGTCTGCTAGCTCTTGCTTATCAATAACAATTTCGCCATCAGCGTAGGTTGCTGTAAACCCAATCATTAGCGAATTTGGAAATGGCCAGGGTTGAGAGCCAAAATAGCGAATATCCTTGAGTAAAATTCCTGTTTCTTCGTATGTTTCACGGATCACAGTTTCTTCAAGCGATTCTCCTGGTTCCACAAAGCCTGCGATCGCACTGTATAATGATTCGGGAAATCTGTGAGAACGTGCTAACAACAGATCTTCATTACGAGTGACTAAAACAATAACTGCGGGTGAAAGTCGAGGGTAGTTCACCAACCCACACTTCAAGCAGCGCTTAGCACGCTGATCTGGTAATTGTGTTGTTTGGGTTGCACAATGACCACAGTATTGGTGAGTACGATCCCATTCCGAAATCTGAAATGCACGACCACTTAAAGCAAAAAAGTCTTCTTCTAGACTACCAAACAGCTCTCGCAGTCCAATGAATGCCATACCCGTAGGAGCAACAGTATCTTTGGGTAGTTCGGCACAATAGCACTCTTGATTGTCAAGGGTTCCGAGAAATTGTGTTCTTACTGGCATTATACCAATGTCTGCTAATTCAATTGATTGAGGAATCCGGGTCAAGGTTCCCACACTCTCAACCAGCAGCTTGTTACCCAGAAAAGCAAACCACCAAGCGGGTTGCAACTGTTTTGTCGGTGGTTTAACACCAGGAATAAAGGTTCGCATGTGAAGTATTTAACGTTGATATCGACAAGTGCTGGTCAAGTCGCTTCGCTCCAAGTCAAAATT
>CAZZVG010001202.1:0-2617 GCA_964657295.1 Iningainema sp.
GCTTCACGCTTAACCAGTCCAACTTCGCTTTCCAAAGTCATAGAACCAGTTGGGGTATAGTCAATATCAGACACTTCCAAGAATATATCTAGCAGGTTAGAAATCCGCTGTTTCACAGTTTCGTGTTTTTTCCCTGGCATTTTGCGAATCTCTAGTGTTCCGTCCAAAAATGATAGCCGAATTCCTGGACGCTCCAGCAGATGCGCAATCGTTTTGAATTCTTGCCAAGAAATATCGTCTATGAGTATTGGTTCCGCTACCAAGTCTTGAGTTATGGCTGTCATGGCAAGTGCCTTTAATTTCTATCTATAGCACTGCTAACCGCGCTCAGTGCTGAATGCTTTTTCCTCATATCAACATCCTCCACTGTCAATAATTCCCGGAGCAATCTGGCTGCTGCTTTTTGCAGCAACTGGCCGGCAAACTGTTGCCCCAAACGCTGTACTCCTGGATTCAAGAACAATTGGGCAATCTGGGGAGCGAGTTTTGTGGAATCAAAGCCACGGGTTTCTTGAAGAATTTTTAAGATCTGTTTGATATGTTCCAATGTTTGTTGTTGTTCGATTGTGGCTGTGGGAGTTTCATTGACTGCTGTGATCCCGACTCTTTCTCGCAGTAGGGATGTGAAGTTGTGGAGCGCATTTTTGCTAACAGCATCGAGTCCTTTGACAGCTTCATCTACCACTTTGTTACGAATGAAAGCGCCGCGTTCTGAAGATAAGAAGTCCACTGCTTGATTCAGTACTAAATCGAAGTCGTAGTCTTGGCTGTTGCGGGCATTGCGTAACAAATTTTCCAACCGATTCCACCGGAACCTACCATCTTTGAATAATAAATCCTGTAATGATGCTCTTAGTTCTGGTGAGGGATCGGTTAACAGGCGTTTGGAGACGTAGGGGTAAGCTGCACTCAGAACTTTGAAGTTAGGATCGATATTGATGGCGATACCTTCTAGCGTCACCAAGGAACGGATGATTAAGGCATAGTAAGCTGGTACACGGAAAGGATACTCATACATTAATGCTGATAGTTCATCAGTGATGCTTTTGATGTTCAACTCGGCGACGCTTGCTCCCAAGGCGTTACCAAATACCCTTGCAAATGCCGGCACAATTGGTGTTAAGTCGGTTTCTGGGGTTAAAAATTCTAACTTAACGTAATCACGCCCTAGAGCTTCAAAATCGCGGTTAACGAGGTGGACTATAGCTTCTATCAAACCATAGCGCTGCTGTGGCTTGATCTCGCTCATCATTCCAAAATCGAGATAAGCTAATTGACCATCAAAAGTGGCTAATAAGTTGCCTGGATGGGGATCGGCATGGAAAAATCCATCTTCTAGTAACTGGCGTAACGAACATTGTACGCCGACTTCTATTAAATAGCGGGCATCTATACCTCGAGCGCGAATTGCATCTGTATCAGTTAATTTTACACCGTTAATCCACTCCATTGTGAGAACCCGACGATTGGTGTGTTCCCAGTAGATTTTCGGGACGTATACGTCTTTAAAATGACCGTATAGTTTGTAAAATCGCTCAGCGTTTTCTCCCTCATGGATGTAGTCCATCTCTTCAAAGATGCGGAAACCTAACTCATCCAAGATACCCACAAGGTCACTCCGCACCCGTTTAATACTTCGCTGCGCCCATCCGGCTAATCGGCGCAAGAGGTACAAGTCTATGGTAATGCGTTCTTTTAAGTCAGGGCGTTGGACTTTGACCGCAACGTCCTCACCTGTTTTCAGCTTACCTTTGTAAACTTGTCCCAAAGAAGCGGCGGCAATTGGGTTGGGTGAGAGTTCGAGATAAACTTCTTCTGGAGTCGCCCCCAATTCTTCTTGAATAAACTGGTAGGCTATTTCATTAGGGAAGGGTGGTAAATTGTCTTGTAGTTGAGTGAGTTCCTCTAAATAGGCAGGAGGAACGAGATCTGGTCGTGTAGATAAAGCTTGTCCAATTTTAATGTAGGCGGGTCCCAGGTTCGTCAGCAGTTCTCTGAGGTGAATTGCCCGACGGCGGTCATTTTTAACCACAACTCCCCGTTTGTTATCCCACCACAAACCTAAAATAAAGGTAAGAGTTGGTGTCAAGACGTTGAAAATACGCCGCAAAACTTTCAGGGGTCTTTTCTTGAAGTAGGCGGCGATCGCCTCGGCATCGTAATATAACTCAGGTTGATGTTCTACATTAACCAACTTGTATTGGGCTTCACTTTGATCTGGTAAGCTCACGACTTCAACGAGCGCACCATTTTCAGGCACTATTTCAGTTACGGACAATTTGTGAGTGTCCTCAATATCAACGACTGGTTGGGAAGTAGGGGAAACTGTCTTGGTAATCATGGAATGCCACCGCATGGGGGTCAACACGTTAAGTATTGTAACAATTTTGTAAATAAACTTGCATCCTTTGTCATTGGTTATAAGTATTTACAAAGGGCAAGAGACAGGGGACAGCGGACAAGTGACCGAAGAAGAATTCAGGAGTCAGTCGCCAGAATTCAGAATGAATTTTGTGCGTAGGAGTGGATGAATCATGGTCTAAAGCCCCCGGATTTATCCGTGGAGACTTTGAAACAACATTCAATATTGAACCGAACCACCTTCGCATGGGGTTAT
>CAZZVG010001203.1:0-2610 GCA_964657295.1 Iningainema sp.
GATTCCTGCTGCTTGAATATTGATTGTACCCTCTGTTTGTAGAGTCACGTTCAGTCCTTGGTCATTGAGAGTCAGGTGTTGACCTGCAGTAGTTTGAATTTCAATAGATTTTTGAGGAGTATCATTCAAGTGAATCTTATGTCCTTCCGAAGTTGTGATCCTGACCCCCTTTGAGGAAGTTAAGTCATCCATGCGAACTATATGACCCCCAGATGTTTCAATTTCCACAAACTGGGTTGGGTTAGTATCTCGATCATTCATACGTATATGATGCCCGCCAGCAGTATGTACGTAGATTCCATCTTGTTGAAGGTCATTATTACCACCCGGCTGATCCTCTTCTACAAACTCAATCATGTGACCTGTACGAGTTTTGATCGTCCGTACCCGGACTTTACCATTTTTAGTAATTGTGTCATCTACAGTTTCAGGTGTAGCGTCTATACCATTCCAAACACCGCCAATAATATAGGGTCGATGAATATCACCGTGTTCAAAACCAACGAGAACTTCGTCATTTACCTCAGGCAAGCAATAAAACCCCCGGTTGTTCGCAGCTCCTAAACCCACCACTCTAGCCCAATTACTGCTATCCTTCTCCGTAAGAGTCGGAAGTTTGACTTTGACCCGACCCCAACCTTTAGGGTCTTTGTTATCAGTGACAATACCTACCAAAAGAGTCTGACCAGGCTGTAGGTGTACGGGTGAGGCAATTGTCGTGAGTAAACTGCCACCGCGTAGTCCTCGAACGCTAAATTCAGTTTTATAAACTCGTTGTGCGTAGAAGTGCCGTGTTTCAGTAACGTAATACTTGCCGCTGTAGCGATCGCCCATCCCCTCTAATTTAATCACTCGACCTGGCCTAATTTCCGGATTGCCCTCTGCTTTTGCATCTGCGTAAACAAACTCCCCTCCAAGTTCATCACACAAGGCTTGAGCCATCGTGTCTGCTTCTTTAGGTTTAAATACTGGTTGATCGACAACAATCATTGTCGGATTACCCATATTAAATTGACTACTGGTGCGACTTCCTTTCCCATTACCAGTTTCGGTAACGAGTTTTTCCGATTGCTTTGTAGAAGTCATCAGCCTTTTCTGGGTGTAATCCCAACTGCGTACTTCTACCGCACTCACCTGTTCGGAACTTGTAATCCGAGTGCTAAAGCTAGTAATATCAACCAGCCATTTTAAATTTAGAGAAGTGTTACTTACTGGTTTGCGAAAGTTTAGTTTATTATCTTGAACAAAAAGTTCAAAGCCAATGCGAGCTGCTCTTTCCCGCAAAAACTCCATATTTGTTTGATTTTCTTGAAAAACATAATCATGAGGTTCGCCGCTTTCATCAATTTGACCATGTTCTATCCCCACCTCAGATATAACTTTACGGACGATATCACTATCAGTTTGGTTTAAAAACGAGCGATTGTAACGACCCCGATGCAGACGATGAGAAATATCGTAACCACGAACAACAATATGAGCTTCAGATGTATGGGTGAAATGTACCTCAATTGCTGTTATTTCACCATTAATTAAGTCTTTTTTTTCCTCTTCTTTTTTAAATTCAATCGCCTTGGTTGTACTACCATGAAAACCTATTTTTAAGCGATCGCCAATCTTAAAATACTTCTCATTCTGCCAAGGTTCATCCTTTTGACGTGCTGAATCATAAGTGTTATGTACCACCAAAGTAAACATTGCTGGTAAATGGAGACTTTCTTCCACAGAAATTTGTAGCACATCATTGATTAATTCCTGAGGAGCATTTCCACTCTGTAGTTGGATCAATGGACAAGACACGTAAAGGCTTGGTTTTTGCACAGGCATAAAGTTTAGTTTGTTGATTGTTTTTAGTTGTTATTTGGAGCGGATTTAATTTATACAAATTGTCATTATCAACAACTCAAAAATGTAAAATCTACCCCTACAGTTGTTGGTTGTTAGTTATTAATAACTCATCTTAATGCTTCAGCAATGCATAAGTTACAGACTAATCAGTTCCTCCCAACCCAGAATTAAGTTCGCGATTTGCTCCTGAAGAGGCAGATTGTTTTCCACCTGGAAGATTTGATTTATCAACTTCTTTAAGAGCGATATCTACCAAAGCACGTACAGGCGTACCATCGCTAAGAAACATAGTTAACCTGTAGGTTAAGCTAGTCATGACACAGTGAAAATATTCATCTCCCCATGTGAAGAGATAGACTGGTGGACGCTTGCAGACGCCAGTTGGAGCATTGACACCTTTTTTAATATTATTGATATATTTCTTCATCACTGACTCTTTAGTCTCATAGGTGTCAAATATCAGTTGATTAAGTGATAAACTATAAGGCTCAAGTCCCCCAAAGTTAACTTTAGGTAATAGCTCATCTCCTCGATTACCTTTGTCATTATCCCAAGTCGATGTTCTTGTCAAGCTAATTTCTTGAGGATTAAACATAACTTCAATGTTTTCTCCTTCTCCATCAACAATGATTAGTTTTGCTTTTTCAAGTACCATTTGAATGCTCCTTCCATACCAGTGCTTTATTAATCTAAAAATCATGGATGAAGGCAGGGAGTAGAAAGTGGGTAGTGAGGAGTAAGGATTGAGGGGTTATTATTCTC
>CAZZVG010001204.1:0-2610 GCA_964657295.1 Iningainema sp.
AAGGTCTTGACCTTTGAATGAACGACCTCTGAGATTTTGACCGGAGAAGTCTTGAGGCATAGATTGGCTATTAGATGTTCGGATTTATGCTTTTATACACAATGACTATGCAATTTTCCGGATTATAGCGCAATATTCCGTAGCAAATCGTCTTTAACTACGTTCACTAGACCGAAAAGGTTTCCAGAAGCCTTATCAGTCCTTCATTTTCACGCCGGGAATACCATCCGCCGAAATCAGCTTATAATCTACTTTTCAACGATCTCTGTTCTAGATGGACGCGTATAGCGATGCCCTTGGCGACGGCGGTATTGCCGTATCGCTTGTGCTCGTAATGGAAAACCCCAATAACGTCGCTTGAAACCCTTATTATTTCGTCAAATTTTAAAACTTTTCGGTCTACTGACAGTCACTCCCTATCTCCTGAAGATTTTGAAGGAATTGGAGTCTCTGCAAAAATAAACATGAAGTAGAAGGAGATGACACAGAATCTAGACGATTAGACCATATTTACTCATTCTTAGAGCGAATTTCAATTCGTATTTGTACTTAAGTGTAAATACGAATTATCAATTTTAAGACATGATTAGAATATCTTGTCGAATTATTTAATTTAAATTTAATTATCTCATTGATAGAGAATTAGTCGTTTGCCATGTATAAAAAATGAACTTAATCTGGGAATACTAAACGTAGAGATCAGTTCAACAGACGATTAAGAGCTTAATTGATGTATAACTTTTCTCGACTCGCTTTGAGTGTTTGAGCATCCGGATTTGTTCTCTCTCTTAAGAAGAGAAAAGTAGAAATCAATCCGGCTGAATCAACATGACTAATTTCTGCAAGATCCTTGATTTTTACTGAGAAATGCTTTTATGCATACAACTCGCGCCTACTCAAAACCGATGTTTTTCAAGTTTTATCGCTTTTTATTTTTTGGCGTTCCTTTACTTGAAACACTCTCGGGTTGCAGGAAAAATCAGAGTAGTCTGGGAGTAATCACCAATAATGATTCGAGAGAACAGATCGAACAACTTACTCACCTGCATAATCAAATAAGCAAAAGCACATTGCTGTATGACAATAAACGTTTACTCAAATTAAAAGGAGAGCTAAAGGTCTTATATAATACTTTCACAAAATCCGCCTTGCCAGCAAAAACCTACGAAAAACCTCGATTCTGGGAAAAAACCTTAGGATTCATTGCTCAAAAGTTCTGCTATCTGCAATATATCTCTATTATAACAGCAGAATGCAGCTGCGGCGACATTTTCTTGCAGTGTGTAAAGACTTGGGGCGTCGTATTTTATAAGTTGATTGAGGATATCTTCTACAACCTCTACAAAAAACAGAGACGAGCTAAAGCACAGCCAGTAAGATTCTCAGCATTTCCCACCACTGCTGTTGTCTCCGACTCTGAAGCGGAACAGGTTGTCATTCGTCAGTTAATACTAACGATTACAGGTAGAGACGAAGATGTTGTCAACCAATTCTCAACTTTGTTATTGGCAAGCAATACTGCCAATAGAAATGAACAGGAAAGGTTTAGCAATACAGAAATCAAGGTAATTCTTGATCAAGAAAGAAAGCAGAACTCATTTGTCAGATCTCAGGATTTAATTAGAAGTAAAGTCAGTAGAATCCCGTTAAGGTTGTGTACAAATGAGTGTGGAGTCAAGTCGGTACGAAACACAAAATCAAAGATTTGGTGCTCCTCAATTAGTAGCAGGTTTGAATCATCCTCTAACTTTATTCTGCGTTCTAGGTTCTGTGTTCTTCCTCAACATTCAAGACTAGGAAAAATGTTCGGCTTTAGGTATGCAATATCTAGTTAGTTTGTAGAACAGACTGCTCCATCCTGAAGCAAAAAAAGCATAATCGTAGTATAGCTATCTGCGCAAATCCTGCTCAAAAGAGTTTATCACCCAACTCAAGTAAGTCCTATCTGCTAGCAGTGCAGTTATTTCAGAACTTTAGCAACTAGCTGTCTATTACTTGCATCTCTAACAGCTCTACAGAGAAGTTGATAAACAGGGAATCGCCGAGCTAAGTAAAAAAGCCAGCAGATATCAATGTAGAAAGAGCTAAGACGCCAATAAACAAAGCACAAATTATCGTCCGGATTGTCATTGGTCATTATTGACAGTCTTAACACTTTCAAAGGGCAATCATGTGCGTTTGTCGTTGATATCTGCTGTTTAAAAACCGTATATTTAAACTTGGTAACAAATATGGCAACGTTAGTAAATGGGTGCGAAGAGCGTGGTAGTGGTAGATTTGACCTATCTGGAATTCACCCTCGACAGTTGATAGGCATTTTGCGAATATATGTTCGTCTGGATATTCCTTGGATCTAACACCAGTCATACTGGGATTGAAGTGATGATTGGCATTGCATAGAGTGGGGGATGAATTGATATTTTTGTCTAAAGATCAAAGTCAATTCTTCACCCCTTTGCAACGGCAGTCGCCATAACGGGGGGAACCCCAACGCCAGTCACCTACTCCGGGAGACACTCCCAAACGTGCTGGCTCGCCTTTGCGTGAGCCAAAATTCCAGAACTTAATCAGCAACGCCTGATTATTTGATCTAACCCACAATTGTATGAC
>CAZZVG010001205.1:0-2608 GCA_964657295.1 Iningainema sp.
CCCCCTCCTCCCCTCTCCCTCTCTCACCTGTGGAAGTTGTTGCAGCATGCGAATGAGAGACAAGTCTGTAGCACAGTTTGGGCAAATGTTACCTTCAATCCCCGTATATCCACAGACAGCACAGTTAAGCTTAGTTGTCATCGTGTCAGCCCCGTAACAATACTATTGTTAGGTAATTTTTGCTCAAGCCAACGGCTGATGTCGGGTTCTAATTCACACCACAGGCGACTCCCTTCGTTGAGATCGCCGCTTTCGAGAGATCTCACCATTCGAAAGAGTTTATCAGACATAGCACTTGCTTGAGTGGGTGCAACTGCATTCGCTTGGTAAATTGCGATTAGACAGGCTTGAATCAGTTTTACTTCTTCAGGTAGGAAGCCTAATTCCTCTTCAAGTTCTTTGGTCTTTGACTCCATTTTGGACATATCATTGGTATTAATCGCATCTTGCAACTCGTAACAGATCAGTTGCAATTGTTCCTGCTGCAATTGGGGAATCATTGACCTACAGAGCTTGACAATCTGCTCGGATTGCTGAATTAAACTCTCGGCTTCCAAGCGTTCCTTTGACATGGAGATCTGAAACCGTTGTAGACTGACATGAGCGCGAACATGTAAGTCGATGCGTTCAACTCCAGTTTTTGGATCGATAATCTCATTCGCTAACTGCACAACTGGAATTGCTAAGCGTAGCGCTTCTTCAACTCCCAAAGGTGTCAAAGGCTGGTGGTTTAGTTGGGCGATCGCAGTTTCTAATTCCTGATAAATTGTTTCATCAGATCGCCCCCGCGAGAAAGTACAACTGACTCTTACCGAGAGGTTGTTTTTCAAAATTGCGGTTATTCCCAAATCGCTGTTTTTCTCATCCAACTCTAAATTAACTAAAACCTCTGTTCCGCGTGGATACCAGTGATCTAAACCTAACCACATATGCCCAATACTCTCATCCTCATCCACTCCATCTAACTCTTTCCTGACTTGATCCGGGCTAAAAAACTGAAAGTGAATCAGCCGTTGTCCATCAGCCGCAGTCTTAAAAGTGTGGGAAGTCGTCACAGGCAGAATATCACCGCGACTGATGACCTTATACTTGCCGTCCACAAGCTGAATAAAATAATCACGAGAGATTGTCAGCGCTTTGTCTACCTGCGAAGCTGCGACAATTGCAGCGCCCTCCGCCACGGCATACATTGGACGGGGATGCACGACAATTTTATCAGCGCCAAAAGCCTCTCTGACTTTATGCTGCACAAAAGGAATTTGGGAACATCCACCCACCAACAGCACAACATCAACTGCATCTAAATCAAAAGCAGCGTCATTTATTGCTTGATGACAAATCAAGATCGAACGTTCCACCAAATCCTGAATCATGTCTTCAAACTGATGGCGAGTGATTTCCACCTCAATGGGAATAGCGATTCCTAAGTCATCAAATAACGGTGTTGTTGTATCAACACGAGCTACCGTAGCACTACTCAAAGTAATTTTGGCACGTTCTACTGACGTTTTTAGGTCGGCATGAAATCGTACCCGTTGATAGTGAGGCATTTGGGCAATCAAGCCATCAATATCAGCTAATTGTTCTTGTTTTGCAACTTGGTTTTTAACAAACTCAATAATGCGCGAGTCGATGTCATCTCCGCCCAGCCACAAATCCCCAGCTTTTCCCAATTCGATAAATGAAGTTCCAGCTGCTTGAATCACCGAAGCATCAAAAGTCCCACCGCCAAAATCAAAAACTAAAATCGTTTGAAAATGCTCGTCTGTTGGCGAAAACCCGTAAGATATAGCGGCGGCTGTCGGTTCCGGTAGCAGTTCTAAAGGCATTAGTCCGGCTTTAAGTGCGGCGGTACGTGTAGCGTGGCGTTGTTTGTCGTTGAAGTAAGCGGGGATTGTAATCACCGCTTGGTTAATCTTTTCTCCTGTTTTATTGATTTTCTGATAATAAGCTTGGGCATTTTGGACAATTTTTTTGAGAATCTCTGCAGAAATATCCTCTGGTTGGTATTCTTTATTTCCCAGCCATACGGCAATGCTGTTGTCTGTTCCTTGCGTTGGTGGGGTAATTTTATAACCAAGTTGTGACATTTGCTTTTGTACGGCTTTTTCACCAAAACCCCGTCCCATCAAACGCTTAATGGAAACAATCGTGTTTTCCGGATCAGCCCGTAATTGGTTGTAAGCCTTTTCTCCTACCGCTAGCCCACCTTGTTCGTAAGCGACTATTGATCGCATCAACTTCCGTTCCGTCGGCGTGTTGTCTTCTGCTGTCACCACCTCCACATTTGCCAATTTAAAAGCTGCAACGGAGTTTGTTGTCCCCAGATCGATTCCGATTGCCTTGCCCATTGCTACTTACACCACTATCTGTATAAATTATTTGTTTAAAAAAATACTTATTGATACAATCTAGTGTGGCTTTTCAGAGCCTTCCGCCCAAAAGCCGTAACTGTTACCAATTGCAATTTATACAAATTTGTCCCCAAATGCCTTCAGCAAAATTACGGGAAATGAACCTTCTCTTCTTGACGCAATTATTCGCTTCAGCGCAAGAGCGAAACGGTATGCTGCACAGAGGTCGGCACAGTCAGTCGCTTCGCTCCAAG
>CAZZVG010001206.1:0-2606 GCA_964657295.1 Iningainema sp.
TCAACCGCAGTGGATTTTTGCCAAATTTAGACCCGGCTTTGTTGCTGCGTTATATAGCCAATCCTGACCAGTACGAGGCTGTTCAAGAATTTGTGCAGGCTATCCGAAAATAACTTGACCTCTACGCTTACTCTTCGTACTCGTAGAAATCTTCAGTATCCTGGTCTGTGAATTTCGTTAGTTCACTTCCTTGTTCGTAGTAAGGGCGCATCACTTCAACCGCTGCGGCTAAACTCAATTGCTCAACTTTAACTGTAGGCTTGACTGCTAGTTCTTCTCGGCTCAACCTTGATGCCGCTTCAATTATTTCCAGACGATCTTCGGTTGTCATCTGTTTAAGTGCTTCCAATACTTCTGCTTTTGTCATCAGACTTATCCATATATCAATCAAGGTAAATTAGATCTCGCCTAATACCGTTTCTCCATGAAGCTGCGCTAAATATTCTCTCTTAGCCCCCCTTTTTAAGGGGAGCCAGCGCTGCAGGAGGGTTTCCCTCCGTAGGCGACTGGCGTGGGTTGGGGGGATCTGATTTATGGCAAATTTACATAAAAGTGGTATAATTTTATACTATATAGGCAAAACCCTCTGCCAGATGTTGGAACAATGAGTCTATAGTCTGTCATGGTCAGGTCAGCAGCAACACCCCACACTTTTGCACGATATTAGGTAGGCGATCGCAGAGGATGATGACACCAAGGGCATGTACTCAGGCAATATTACCAATTTCAAAAATCTGTTGTACAGTCAAATTCAACTCTGGAAATGTTGGAGACTGGATACGGTCATCACCTACATACTGGTTAACTTGATATTCACCCTCAATCAAAGTGTAAGAGGAAATTATTTGATCCGAACCGTATTGGGGTAACAATGACTCGTACCCCATCCATACCGTCAGGCGTTTCCTGCAACTCAACTTTGCCGTCCCGATAAATCCCTTCCACTGAGTGCAACATTTATTGTTTAAGATAAATTATATCTCGCTTAACTTTTATGATACATGCGAGACACTGTGCCAGCCCTTGGGGTAATGAGTTAATAGGCAAGTCATGCTACTGAATAAGGCACTCCTGGCATCAACAAATAGTAAGCTTTGTCAAGATATGATATAAATTTTATTGAACAGTTGTTAGCCCTCTGTTACTGAATCGATCTTGTAGGAAAAAAAGCTAATCATGGATCTAAAACTAAAAGGTGATCAACGGCAGCAATTACTCCAAGCTATTATTAGTGCTTATCCTAGTGAAACTGATCTGGAAATGATGGTCAGTTTTAAGTTAGATGAAAACCTCCATGCGATCGCAGGGGGAGGGAACCGGACTCAAGTTACTTTTAATTTAATCAAATGGGCAGAAGCCAGAGGAAAACTAGGACGCCTCATCTTGGCTCCGTATGAGACAAACCCAGGCAATCAAGAATTAAGAGATTTTTATCAATCTACCATCCAGCAGAAGTTTATTCTTAATGCCGCCTCTGTGGGTTTTACAACAGATATAGGTATATCGGCTATACCTATTTTAACTCCGACTTCTGAAGCTTTACAAACGTTGACATTTGAGGTCGTCACCGTTAACCGTCGCGGCGAAGTTATCAAAAAAGAACCCAAACAAGCCCAATACTTCACTGAATTGGGTAATGGTATCACTCTAGAAATGGTGGCTATCCCTGGTGGCACTTTTCTCATGGGTTCACCAGAAGGTGAAGGATATGACGATGAAAAACCGCAGCACGAAGTCACTGTTGAACCCTTCTTTATCGGCAAATATCCAGTCACCCAAGCGCAATGGAGAGCAGTTGCTGCTCTACCTAGAGTTGACCGTGACCTTCAACCTGACCCTTCTCATTTTAAAGGTGATAACCGTCCTGTAGAATGTATCTCTTGGTTTGATGCGGTAGAATTCTGTGCTAGACTATCTAAAGTGACAGGTAAAGATTATCGACTTCCGAGCGAAGCGGAGTGGGAATACGCCTGTCGCGCTGGCACTACTACACCATTTCATTTTGGTGAGACAATTACAACTGAGTTAGCTAATTATCGAGGCACAGACCAAAAATTTGAAGAGACTGTTTATAAAGGCTCTTATGGTGAAGGTCCATTAGGAATATATAGGAATGAAACTACACCTGTAGGACTTTTCCCCGCAAATGCATTTTGCTTACATGATATGCATGGGAACGTGTTTGAATGGTGTATTGACCATTGGCCTGAAAATTACGAGGAAGCTCCTACCAATGGTAATGCATGGATTCTGGGTAATAATGATAATCATTTATTTTGCCTGCTGCGCGGTGGTTCGTGGGACCTCAATCCTGTGAGCTGCCGTTCTGCTAACCGCAACAGGGACTCCCCGGGCAACGACCACGACAACATCGGTTTTCGGGTAGTGTGCGGTCCCGCGCAGAGGACTTAGTAGCCCTTGACACTTTTGCCCTTTTCCCCTCTACCCTTATTTTATTTACACTTTCTTAGGGAGCGAAGCGAGCGTAAATTTTTTTTTACTAAATCCACTATATCAAATTAATATTACATTTTTACACTTCGTTAACAAAGTTTAATAAAAAATGAAAATGTAAGTTATGGCAGTCTTCATTACTTGTTCTAATT
>CAZZVG010001207.1:0-2603 GCA_964657295.1 Iningainema sp.
CTGATCGACAATTTCTAAAGCAGATTCTCCCGTATCAGGTTGGGAAACTAATAAATTCGCGATATCAACACCTAACGCCGCTGCATAGAGAGGATCAAGAGCGTGTTCGGCATCAACATAGGCAGCAATACCGCCTTTTTTTTGCACTTCAGCGACTGCGTGCAGCGCTAAGGTTGTCTTTCCAGAACTTTCTGGACCATAAATTTCTATCACCCGCCCTTTGGGTAAACCGCCACCCAAAGCTAAATCCAGCGTCAGCGCTCCACTAGAAATGGTTTCTACCCGCATTCGGGTCGCATCACCCAAGCGCATGATTGTCCCTTTGCCAAAAGTCCGCTCAATCTGGTTAAGTACCATGGTGAGCGCTTTTTGCTTACCTGTATTATCAGTAACGGTCGCCATTCCTACCTCTTTTTTATATTATATGGATTTAAGGGGTGTTGGTTCGAGATGAATAGAACATATATACTATTGTGGCATTTTTCTACTGCCTATCGCCACATAGTTTAACGCTCTTATGAAAAACAGTCCTGAGTCACAAGCATGTTTTTTTGACAAAAATTTTAGGTGGTAAATGGCGTGTGGTAGGGGGTTATACTCAAAACTCAGAATTGGTGGACTCAGCACTACTTTAGATACACCTGATTATAGTTTAGATTTGATCGTCATCAATAGGTGGATACTACTGGATCTAGCTTAAGTTGTGAAGCGATCGCCCTCCATCAGCTACAGTCCACAATAACCGCAGCTATTCAAGCAAAAGTCAGGCTGGGTATAGCCGCATCGCCCGAATCAAAAAAACATCACCGTGAGTCTATGTAGAGGATTATTTCTTTTGATATAATATTTTTAACAATTACATCATTTAATTAAAAAGATAATATGTGATTGATAAGCATATAATGACATGATGAGGGTGTAGCAATCCCTCATCATGGTAAACCAAATAGCAAGATAGTTATTAGGGTGATCTCCAAAAACGATCTACCAGGGCGATCTACCTTTCAAAACCAGGAACATCTCAACCAGGGTCATCTCCCTTTTGTATTCGATAATTATGCCGCTTGTGCCGGATTGAATCAGAATCCAAACGCGGCGGCATTTACTACTTGACAAGTCATTGCAGTACTTAGTCATTATAGGCGCTTACCTATAATTTTAGCGCTTGTCATTTTTGTCTGTCAAGATTTCATTTAAAATTGACTAGAAATCATGTCTCAAAACTTGAATTTCATGAGAGAAAATGAAGACAAACATTAAATAAACCTTTCTAACAATGAGCGATAGAAGGCGTTCGGATAACTACAAGCAGGTCAGTGGCTATGTTCTGGTAGATTTAGCACGAGAATTTAAAAGCATCTGTGCCCGTGAAGGTGTGTCTCAAAGCGACGCCCTAGAAGAGATGCTCAGTGAGTGGGTAGCTAAAAGAAAAGATCCCAATTTTTCAAAACCAGAACAGGTTCCTCTGACGACAATTGCCGAGTTAGTTCGAGTTAACTTAACAAAACTTAAGCGTTGTGGTGTCAAAAACTTACAAGCGCTTGCGACAGGAGAAGTGCTACCGACCTTAGGAGACTTCGCCATCATCACTTCTACTTTGGGTATTCCCGAAGAAGAACGAAAAACGATCTGGCTACAAACTTTAAAGCGTTCATTCTACAGCGATTCTGGAGGTATTAAAGAAGATGAGTACGAGTGTTCTTAAAATCCTGAACCAACAGGGTTGGAACTATAAACTTTCCCACGAGGGAGTTTCTATCCGTGCCCCGACAAAGCAAGATGCTACCAACCTAGCCCAAAGTAGCGGAGATGCTCTCAGCGAAACTGCAGCAAAAATTAAAGGGAAAGTGCGAATAGGGTGGAGAGGCTGTAAGCGACCAATCGATTTTTACGGCTGGATGGCATCTTCGGAAATGCCTCAACCTGCCGAAACTGCTGATCGTCTCTTAGCTGTTGAAGGTGCGGTCTTTTGCTCTCAGTTACATCTACCAGTCGCATTGTTGCGACGAATGGTTGCAGCAGCCGAAAACAACCTTCCTGTTAGTATTGTCAGACAAGACAACTACAAGCAAATCATTGTTAATCAGCCAATGGTTGAGATGTTACAGACTCCCCCGGAGATTGCAACTCAAAGGGTTATGACCCAATTTTGGCTTCCTGAAGTCTTAGCCGAACTAGAACAACGACTGTGCCACGAGAGTAGATTCACTTGGACTTATTCTGGCGGATTAAACGAGCAAACTTGGGCAATCCTGACAACCCAATTCGAGGCTTTCGAGGTTGATAGTATCTGGTACAGACAGGGAACTTGCTTGGCAACCCCTCAAAGAGTGCCGATTCCTCCAGGGGCTTGCATTCCGGCTTAAGGGAGATCCATACGCTCACGCCGGGAGGTTGCTGACATCCAGCGGTTGTTACGATTGGTAGGTGCCTAAGTAGACAATGACGCAAAAAATCATCTGGGCTGTTGACGATCATGACTCCTAGATGATCTTTTTTTTCAAAAAAGTAGGTATAGGCTAAGGTTTGCCCGATGCAATAGCTTTACCTCAGTTGTCCGCCGTCATTTTTCCGACTGCAACATTCATGACCCATCATACTCG
>CAZZVG010001208.1:0-2601 GCA_964657295.1 Iningainema sp.
CTTCCGCATGTAAGCTTTTTACCCAATTGATGGGTGGGTTATTTCCGCCGATCTATGCTAGTACCGCTGTGCGGAATTAAAAATGAAATCAAAGTAATAGCCTGATTTCCGCATTCTGTTTGCTAGAGATCAGGCGGCACAGAGCCGGGAGGAAGAGAATCGATTGAGTCTACTTTCACCGACTTGGCAGTTGAGTGAGCATCTTCTTGGTACCCGACTCTTCTACAATTGATTTTGAGTAATTTCGGTAATTAAGACAGAATGCAGGTACAGTTCCGCGAGATTAACCCTTTTGATATGTGGATTTGGCTGAAGTTCAGCACAGTTCCTTCGGAGCGCGAAAAGCAGTATGTAGAAGAGGTTTTCAATTCCTGGTTTTATCTGGGCAAGTTAGGTGCATTTAATGCCGAAAATCTCCAGGTACAGGAAACAGGGTTAGACATCAACTATATGGATTATGACTCTCAGGGGTACAATAAAAGCCTGCTGGCGCTGATGCACAACATGGGTGAGTTTGAGTATAACGGTATTTGGGCACGTTGCTGGTTTGACTTGGGCACTTCTGATGCGATCGCCCTAGATATTTTAATCAATGGTCTCATGCAGCTCAGTGAGGAATATGTCACTCTTGAGCAATTGTACGTTGGCGGCGAAAATGAAGATTGGTCTGTCGAGGATAGCGAGAGTCGTCCTTCGGTTATTTACGATAATTAGAGCCATAACAATGCACAAATCAGGGGAAATTCGTGTCCTAGTCTTAGGACTGATTCGGGATGGTGAACGGATCTTTATCTCCGAAGGTTATGATCCAACTAAGCAACAAACTTTTTACCGGGCGATGGGCGGCGGTGTTGACTTTGGTGAAACAAGTTTAGAAGCTCTAAAACGTGAATTTACTGAAGAAATCCAAGCAGAATTAACAAATATCCACTTCTTGGGTTGTTTAGAGAACATATTTACTTACGATGGTCAGCCAGGTCACGAAATTATTTTACTTTATAAATGTGATTTTACTGACCCGAAGTTTTATCAACTCCAAGAGTTAGTATTTGCCGAGGGTGAACGAAAAAAGACAGCTTTGTGGGCAGATATTTCCCGCTTCAAATCTGGAGAATTGAGGTTATTCCCAGAGCATTTTTTGGAATATTTGTAAATTTAGAAATTTAATTTCAGCAATTGGCATCATTCAGAGGATCGCTCTTCATCAATTCAAAATTTCAAGTCGAATGACGAAATAACTCTCCTACGATTAAGACCCATAAAGTCTTAAAATATTCTTAAAATCTGCTAAATCCTTTGACCGTCAAATCTATACGTACCAACCCGGAATTATTATGGCTATCGGCTACGTCGCACTTGTACTCCACGCGCATCTACCCTTCGTCCGTCATCCGGAGAGTGACTACGTGCTGGAAGAAGAATGGCTTTATGAAGCCATCACCGAAACTTACATTCCCTTATTGCGAGTATTTGAAGGTTTAAAACAAGACGGCGTTGACTTTAAAATCACTATGAGCATGACACCACCTCTAGTGTCGATGCTTCGCGATCCATTACTACAAGAACGCTATGAAGAACACTTAGCCAAACTCGAAGAACTGATCGCAATGGAAGCAGAGCATAATGTCCAAAACGGTCATATGCACTACTTAGCTGAATATTACATTGCTGAGTTTAAGGCAACGCGAGAAATTTGGGAATTACATAAGGGGGACTTAGTAACAGCTTTTAAGCAGTTCCAAGATACAAATAACTTGGAGATTATCACATGCGGTGCTACCCACGGCTATTTGCCTCTGATGAAAATGTATCCGCAAGCTGTTTGGGCGCAAATTCGAGTAGCCTGCGAACACTACGAGGAAAACTTTGGTCGGCAGCCTAAAGGCATTTGGTTGCCAGAATGCGCCTACTATGAAGGTCTCGAGCGGATGTTAGCCGATTCAGGTTTGCGTTACTTCCTGACAGATGGACATGGCATACTTTACGCCCGTCCCCGTCCTCGCTTTGGTACCTATGCCCCAATCTTTACAGAAACTGGTGTGGCTGTCTTCGGTCGAGATCATGAATGCTCCCAGCAAGTGTGGTCTTCGGAGGTAGGCTACCCAGGTGCAGCGGAATATCGCGAGTTTTACAAAGACTTGGGTTGGGAGGCAGAATACGAGTACATCAAGCCATACATCATGCCCAACGGTCAGCGTAAAAATACGGGTATTAAGTATCATAAAATTACTGGTCGGGGTTTAGGACTTGGAGATAAAGCACTTTACGATCCATACTGGGCTAGGGAAAAAGCTGCCGAACACTCGGCGAATTTCATGTATAACCGAGAGCGGCAGGTGGAAAATCTCTATGGGATGATGCAACGTCCCCCGATTATCGTTTCTCCCTACGATGCAGAGTTATTCGGACATTGGTGGTACGAAGGTCCCTGGTTCATCGATTACCTGTTCCGCAAGTCATGGTACGATCAAAACACGTACGCTATGACACACTTGGCAGATTATTTACGGGCACATCCCACTCAGCAAGTTTGCCGTCCTTCTCAATCTAGTTGGGGTTATAAAGGATTTCACGAGTATTGGTTGAACGAGACAAACACGT
>CAZZVG010001209.1:0-2591 GCA_964657295.1 Iningainema sp.
GCAGCGTCTCCCCTTGGGAGAAGGGGCTGACTTCCCGCAGGGCGGTCAATGACCAATGCTGATAATCCATGTCCCAATGTAACGTGATAGTTGTACATCTCCCGGAGACTGAGTTGAACAATTGAAGTAGTACACTCCGCCAGTCGTTGGATTCTTCACGTTAGAAAGCATTATATCTACGTTACTACCTGCTGGGATGGGATCTTGAGGATAAATTTCGATCACATGATTTTCTTTGTCCAACTTCACAGGCGAGGATTGAGACAAGGGAACTTTTTTGTCTTTAACCCGTAACTCAATATCTTTAGGGTCAAACTTGCCGTTGTAATAATTAGGATACTGAATAATAAAATGCTCAACCGCCGTACCCAGCTTTTTGCGAGGAATTTTTAGGCGATAACGATCCCAGCCATCAGGTTCACCACCATAATCTAAACGGAACGGCAGTTGATTCTCACTTTTGACGCCACTAAACAGTGTAAATCCTGGTAGACTGTCCGCCCAACTGATGGCTGCTGGTAACCCAGCTAGTAAACAGCCAGTCAAGGCTAAAGTAGATAATAAACGTCGCATTGTTAAGCTCCTGTGGCAAAAAAAAGGTCTAATTAAAGAGTCAAGGTTCGTAGCTAAACTTTACGACTAACTCTGAACAGAAGAGACGCTGAATTTCAACCAAAAGTGTCATGACCCGGATTTTGGCGGAACATGTTTGATGTTATGTAGTTTATGGTACCTTGTTTTCAGGTGAAAACATTCATACAAACAGTCACAGGAGCGATCGCTCACAACCATCAAGAGCATTGATTTATACTTTTTCACGCATTGAGCCAGAAAACTCGTTTGAGAAATGTATAGAAATTTATCAAACAATAAAGTAATTTGTTATAAAAATTGAGAAACTTTTGAGTCCAATATCAGTAAACTGTTGAAGTGTTTGGAGAAAGCTATTGATAACTGGATTAATATTGACGTAAGCATTCAGAAGCCATTCGTCAGAATATTCTCACAGATAAACTTGGGATATTCAATCAGGAAATTTTAGATTCTCCAGAAATAAATGGCTCCTAAATTCAAAAATCTTACTTTATATTGCACAATGTAAAAAATTAAGAACAAAAATTTTGAAATCCCTAAAAGAAGTGGAAAACAAAGATATCAGATTTGGGGAAGAACATAGAATGTGCAATAGATGTACCTGAAATTGGACAGCATCCTCAAAAAAGCAAAGTTTAGGTTTTGCCTAGATAAGTAAAGTAGTCGCGAAGGCAAGCCAATGGTTAATAGCTGCGGACAATCCAGTATATAGGTATTTATCTCAAGGAGGATTCATGAGAATAGCAGTTGCCAAAGAGATAGAAGTTTCTGAGCGTCGTGTGGCACTCACTCCTGACACCGTGAGCCGTTTGGTAAAACAAGGTTTAGAGGTGTGGGTGGAGAAGGGTGCGGGTGAGCGAGCTTTCTTTACTGATAGTGCTTATGAAGCAGCAGGAGCGACTATCGGGGATACCGCTACAGTCTGGAGCGAAGCTGATATATTGCTGAAAGTCAGCCCTCCTCAAGAAAGAGAAAATGGACAATCGGAAATTGAGATGCTACGGGAAGGCGCTGTGCTGATGGGGTTTCTTAATCCCTTAGGAAATCCAGATTTAGCACGGCAACTCGCAGAAAGGAAGATAACTGCTTTCAGTATGGAGATGATTCCCCGTACAACCAGGGCGCAAAGTATGGATGCTTTATCCTCGCAAGCGTCAATAGCAGGTTACAAGGCGGTTTTGATTGGCGCAGCAGCATTACCAAAATATTTCCCAATGTTGACAACAGCCGCAGGTACCATCGCTCCGGCAAAAGTGTTTGTGATGGGTGCTGGTGTTGCCGGCTTACAGGCGATAGCCACCGCCAGACGCATGGGTTCGGTAGTAGAAGCCTTCGATATCCGCCCTGCAGTTAAAGAAGAAGTCCAAAGTTTGGGGGCAAAATTCGTCGAAGTCAAACTTGACGAACAAACAACAGCCGCAGGAGGCTATGCTAAAGAAATTTCTGAGGCAAGTAAGCAACGTACACAAGAAGTCGTTGCCGAACATGTCAAGAATGCTGATGTGGTGATTACAACTGCTCAAGTTCCTGGGAGAAAAGCACCAGTCTTAGTCACAGAAGAGATGGCGGCACAGATGAAGCCCGGTTCGGTGATTGTGGATTTGGCTGCCGAACAAGGTGGTAACTGTGCCTGTACCGAACCCGGTAAAGATATTGTCTGGAATGGTATCACGATTATTGGTCCCATCAATCTACCATCATCAATGCCAGTTCATGCCAGCCAGTTGTATTCAAAAAATGTCACATCGTTGATGCAACTCTTGATCAAAGACAAAGCTTTGCAGCTCAACTTTGCTGACGATATTATCGATAGCGCTTGTGTAACACACGCAGGTGAAATTCGCAACTCACGGGTACGTGATGCGCTTCAGGCTTTAGCTGTTAATAGTTAGGAGCCAAGGAGTTAAGAAAGAATATTCATCACTCATGACTCTTAACTCCTTATCCCTCTTCTGTCACTCTCCGAAAAGTTTTTCCATTTCTGAATTCTAGGGCTT
>CAZZVG010001210.1:0-2580 GCA_964657295.1 Iningainema sp.
TTAAAAATTTATGAACGAAATTATCCCAATACTTGACAAATTAGCCTTCCTAGCGTTTGTCGTCGCCACTATGTTTGGCACAGGTTTAAAGTTAACTGTACAACAGATTTGGCAACCTCTTTCTAATATCCGCCTGGTTATTTTATCGCTGCTGGCAAATTTTATCTTAGTGCCACTTTTTGTGTATTTGCTGCTGCAAGTAATACCTCTCAACGAACCTGTAAAAGATGGTTTTATCATCATGGCATTAGCATCTGGTCCTCCAGCTTTACCTAAACTTGCCCAAATAGTTAAGGGAAATTTAGCTTTTTCTACAGGACTGATGATGTTGTTAATGTTCGGTACAGTCTTTTATATGCCGATCGCACTACCATTAGTTTTACAAGGTGTACAAGTCAACTCTTGGGATATTGCCAAACCATTAATATTTCTGATGTTAACACCGTTAGGAATTGGGTTATTAATTAAGGCAAAATATGAGGCAATAGCTTTCAATCTCCAACCAATTACTTTCAAAATATCTAATTTTGGATTGCTTTTAGGTTTAGTAGTGAGGCTGATAGTACACTTCAACGAGATTATTATTTTATTGAAAACCGGTGTAATCCTTGTTTGTGCTATTTTTATTGTGTTCTCCTTCACTGTTGGTTATCTTTTAGGCGGTCCAGGTATTGATACCCAAAGAGTTCTAGGAGTAGGAACTGCTCAACGCAATTTTGCCGCAGCATTGTTAATTGGTACGAGTAATTTTGATGATCCAAATGTGGTGAGCATCATTATGGTAACGAGTTTATTAATGATGGTAATAGTGATTATTTTAGGGCAAAAGTTACCAGAAATAGACCAAGTACAGAGTACAGAGGTAGAACAGGTAGAAGCTTCGTAAAGGAAATCACAAAAAGCATGAATTGGGGTTATATCATGTCCGGAAAATCACTTATAAAACATAGATGGTTAATAGGTAATAGGTAATATAGGAGTAGTATTTGATTTGTGAAATATAAGTAGGGTGGGCACATCTCGCGCCCGCGTCTTGGTGGCTTAAAACACTGGAAAATAGACGCCTATTTTCGACATTCGACCTTCGTGTCCTTGGCGTCTTCGTGGTTAAAAAATATTTTTTAACCGCGAAGGCACGTTCGCGAAGCGTCTCCCCTTGGGAGAAGATCGCGTTCGCGCAGCGTCTCGAAGAGAAGAAAAATATCATTTTTATGCTTCACCAAGACGCGGGCGCTTGTGGGCACTGCCCAACACATCTGGGCTTTGGTGGGCAGTGCCCACCCTGCAGAACCTGTATTTTTTCGATAATCAAATCGGATTCCTATAGTTTAATTACCTATTACCTATTACCAACCTAGGTGATAGTATAGGTATTCAAGCGGACACAATATTAATTGGTCATTCATCTGTGTTTTTATAAATGATTAGTGGAATTTTTGAAAATTGCATTGGCACTATAGATGCTGCCGCTACCCTGAAATATTGGGCTGAATTTGGTTACCAACAAATTCAACAGGGACAGTTGAGTGCAGAACAATCAGGGTTACTTTATCAGCATCCGGCGGCGTTAACTTCATGGCGACTGCAAAATGGAGATTCGGCGGCGCATGGATTGGTACGGATCATGTTATGGTCGCAACCACGTAACGCGGGTTTGGGGAAAACATTGCCGATGGTTGTTGGTAGTCGTTGGTTTGCTTCCCTCACGCAAGATATTTACACCATTGCTGATGCCTTGACTGATGATAAAGCTAATGGAGGGGACTGGATTTATACTGAACCAGTCCGGGGTATCGAAGGTATTGGAAATCAAGGGACAAGTTTGTATAACCGCTTTGTCGGTGTACGGGAAATGTTCGCGCTCGGTAAGGAAACACGGCAGGCTTTTTTTCAACGATACGACTATACTCGTCCAGGCTATGGAGCGATCGCTCCTAATTCTCCCTTAAAAGTCAGCGAAGGGACTCACTCTAGTTTAGTGAGTGCTGACCATCATCTGACTTCTTTTTATACCGAAGTTTTTGGACTTATACCCAATGAATTTAATGGTAAGCGTTCAGGCTATCGAAACCCCTCGACACGGCAAACGTTAATACTTGAAGAAGGGCAAGAATTTTATCTATCGACGTTTTCGTCACCAAAAAATATTGCAGGCGTCCTGCAAATTTATACTCCCCTTTACCCTACTCCCGATCAACGGGAATTTTCCCAACCAGGTTCGCTGGGTTCAAGCCTATTCACATATCAAGTTGAAGATATTCAAGACTTCCACCAACGTGTGTCCAACAGCAGCGCCACCCATGTGACACCGATTGTAGCTAATGAGTTTGATGAACCTTCATTTGGGTTAGTGGCACCAGATGGCTTCTACTGGGTGATTGTTGCTTAGGCAGGGGCAGGCGATCGCTTACCGCAATAATTTACTCTTCTGATTCAGCCAATAAATGTCACAGTTTATAGAAAGCTATAGCAATCCGCGCTTTGATAGCGTGAACATGCTCCCCTTACTTTTTTGGGTTGGCTATGCATTGCCTACCTAGTCTAAGCCTGATATTGTTGGTTGCGGATTTCACAAATCAA
>CAZZVG010001211.1:0-2578 GCA_964657295.1 Iningainema sp.
CATTTTTTATCGCAACCTTCTACCCTTACCCATGTTGGATGGTTTTTTCAGAAAGCTTGACTACAAACTTTCTGAAGAAGATGCGGCGATAGTTTCTACTTTACACTCTCAAAAAATGCCTCCAATATCAGAAGAACTTCACGTTGCTGCTGACGCTCTGGGTCTTGCTTATCGCAAACTTCGCCAAAAACATCTGGCTATGGGCTGGGATATTAAGTCTGATATCAGCCAATCAGATAACTTGAATGGAGATCAAGAGCAAGCTTCTTTTGCCTCAGTCATGAACAGTTGTGTTGCAGAAACTGGCTGATGTCTTTTCTGGCAGGAAGTCCTCTGCTATGAGGGTGTCCAAAGCCGGATAAGATATATTTCTGGCAAAACCTGCAATCTCTCTCATACCGACCATACATTATAGGATTAGTGAAAGCCATGAAGAAAATTTTCGCTTTTATCTCTGGTGCTAGCCTTCTTTTAAGCGCTGGACTAGGTAATGCACCAGCAGCAGCACGAGGAGGCTCAGTGTGTACAAATGCAACGATAAAAGGTGATTTTGGAAGTCAATTATCGGGAAGTTATGGTTTGGGTAAAGCTGCTCAATCTGGATTGCTTGCTGAAGCTGGTTTTTTTCAGTTTGACGGAAGCGGAAACCTGAATGCAACTGATACTGGTAGTCTCAACGGAAAAATTATACCGTCAGGTCTTGTTGGTACTTATAACGTCAAAGAAAATTGCACTGTAACGATAACATTCACCGACGAGTTCAACAATCCGAGTGTGAACCTAAGTGGTACCATTGTCAATAATGGTAAAGAAATTCTTGTAATTCAAACAGACCAGGGCACGGCGGTTACTGGCATTCTAAAAAAAGTCGGTATTTAATCACAGCAATAAAGCAGCTGTAGGGGCAGAAATCGTCTCATCGAAGCTATATGCTGGCATGGAAATGAAATCTGCTCCTAATGTGGAAGGTTGTGTTGCAAAAACTGACATGGAATTTGAAGCACTTGAAATCGAAAAAGTTGGATGTATTAGGGTAATTATTCAAGGTAATGCTCCCATATATCGATGCCTGGATATTCAGCAGTTATGGTCCTCGTGGGGCTTAAGTGCTCCATTGCCAGAAAAAATCTGCGCTTTCTTTTATCATACAGATATGCATTACAGAATTAGTGAAAGTTATGAATAACATGATAAAGGAAAGTAATAATCACAAAATCATTCAACCAGAGAATGTTCTATTTTATGGTCGGACTCTCCAAGAGTATATAAAAATGTTTGCTTTAGAATTGTCTAAATATCAGGGTTGTAAAATCTTAGATTGTCCTGCTGGACCAGCTTCTTTTGTTGAGGAAGCTACACAACAAGGCTTAGATGTGAGAGGCTGTGACCCACTTTATACTGATGATCTAGAATTGTTAATTGAGTACGGAAAATTCGGGATCGATAAAACTACAGAATTCTGTTTCGAGTACTCACAATTATCTAGTCACAAGTTTTATTCGTCAATAGATGTTATGAAAGAATATGCAATATCAAGTTTAAACATATTCACTGAGTTCTACTTGATAGGAAGAAAAAACAACCGCTATGTACAAGCAGCACTTCCTAACTTACCTTTTGATGATAAAAGCTTTGATTTAGTACTAAGTGGAAACTTTCTTTTTGTTTATAGCAATCTCTCTCACAAAAACCTTGAACATCTTGATTATCAATTTCATTATCAAGCCGTTATAGAATTACTGCGTGTGAGTAACGGAGAGGTCAGAATATTTCCAATACCCTGTGTTGGAGAACAACTTAATGAATATGCTTTAAGGCTGCTCAATGACTTAGAAAAAGAAAAAATTATTGCTCATATTAGACCAGTTGAATATGAACTCATCCAAGGTGGCAACTTGATGTTGTGTTTAACTCGTTGAGTAACCGTTCAGGAGGGGTCAAAAAAATGACCGATATGAAATCACACGGAATCAGTACGAAAAACAGTCTAAAATTGATTTTTTCGGTTAATTTGGAGTAGCCAAAAGTGCTACACTGGTCGCGAAATTGTCCTTTAAATATTTTAGGTTATATTCACGCCGACGATAAATCTCCAAAAACCCTGCTTAGCAAGGTTTTTGGAAGTTCAGTAAATGTTCTACCCCCCCCATGAACATTTACCTCGTTGAGGGCTGAATGCAAATCGTTTTCAACCAAGTATAGACGAGTAGATAGATCTTAGAGAAACTCATTTATCTTGCCTTAAATCTACGGAGCATTCTTTAATGTTAGGAAAAATTCAATCTCTAACGAATCACAGATTACTGCAAGCAATCCGAGGTGAGGTACTAGATCGTCCTCCTGTCTGGATGATGCGCCAAGCCGGTCGCTACATGAAAGTCTATCGGGATTTGCGCCAGAAGTATCCTTCGTTTCGGGAGCGTTCCGAGAACCCTGATCTAGCTGTAGAAATTTCTTTGCAACCTTTCCACGCATTCAAACCCGACGGTGTGATTATGTTCTCAGATATTCTCACGCCATTACCCGGTATTGGTATCTCATTTGATATTGTCGAAAGTAAGGGACCAGTTTTTGAGAA
>CAZZVG010001212.1:0-2576 GCA_964657295.1 Iningainema sp.
ACGACCATATTTCATCATTATCTGAAACCTTTAAATTTTTATAGGTCGAGAAGGCAGTTAGATGTGCTTTATTATCCCCTTTTACTGCCATAACCGCAAACCAATCTTTTGTACCAACAGGGTAGATATCGGCATCAGGCTCAGAGAAATCAATAACTTTTTTATCATCTTTTATCTCTACAAGCCCATCAAACATAATTTGTATTGTTAGGTCTGATGAGATTAAAAAAGGTGGAGGAGGAAGTTGATCAGTACCTCCTATAAGCCACTTAAATCCCTCACGAGAAAAGTGAACATTTGATATTGATAAGTGTTGAATTATTTGATCTTCTAAGGAGAGTAATACAACTTCTCCATCAAAGAATCGAGTTTGATTGTCTCCAAAGCCATAATAAGCATCAATGGCAATTCCTTCGGCTTTCCAAACAGGAGGCAATAGTTTATACTTATAATACTCTGGAATCCAAATGGCTAAACCTGGATTAATAACCTCTTCCTGTTCCATATTGTTTCAATTGATTAATTTGATTTTGAAGTAAGGTTTTCTCTGCTTTTCCTGCTCCTACTAAACTAGCATGTCGCAGTAGCCATTGTTTTACAACAACCTCTGCCGCAACCGCAGGTGCTTTAACACTCTTATAACCTTTATCATCTTTAACTTTTCTTAGCTGTTGAGTCAAACCAGCAATTTCATCCTTTTTCCATCCTTGAGCGACTTTTCTATGTAGAAACTCTTCAAAAAACTCCCATATTTTAGAATTTGAAGCCAGTTCTATATTTCCAGTCATGGGGTCGAAGGCAGCTTGAGAACCAGAAACGATATTGATACCTTTACCTCTAGCATTACTTATAAGGGAATCTAAATCATCTCCTTGCATCCCAACACTTTTATCCCACATTCCGCACCTAGTATTGTCATTTAGCTAACATGTAAAAAGTAGAACAACTTGAATGCGTAAAAATACTGCTAGTCATTACTGCTTTGGTTGGTCAATGGTGGTGTATAATTAAGTAAAAGTTGGATTTTGTCCGTTTGCTATCTCCACGCCAAAATGACTTCTCCAATTCAATTTGCACTAATTTACAGAAACAAGGTGCAAAGAGGCATAATCAGACAAAATGCTCTCCACTCTATATACGCTAACGCTGCCACCTTACTTATATTCGTCCCAGGTTTTAGTCTTTTCCGTTTTATTTTTCAGTTAATGATAAGACCGTGATAGGAGTATAGGCTATATCCATCATTAAATTGAATAGCAGGTTTTCCATCATTAGTGTGGAGGCGATATTCACCATCTAGGGAAAGTTTAATGGGTCTTTCACAAATGATTACCATTTTTTCAAAATTGATAGAATTGTGCCCATTCCTGACTAGTTTTTCCAGAGAAATAATCCAACCACAGTTTTGTATTAATGATTGAAAAAGTTGCAAAATTATGGAATCATAATCACAGTTCAGTACCGATATACAAAAATCTGATTTACTTCCATAACTAACCAGCACTTCTGGCTGAATATAAATACTAGAACGTATTAGTGTTTTTTGTTGTTGTTGGTTGGCTTGACTATCTAACTGCCTCCTAATTTGGTTAATAAGTAGATTTTTATATTGATTAACTAGGTATTTTAATTTTTCATGTTTTTGACTAACTAACCGTATAACTTCTTGACTAAGCTGACTTTTTATGCGATCCCAATTTTTTTGAATTAAGTAGTATTCTACTCCATATTCAAGTCTGCATAAACCTTGTTCTATAATAGTTGACAAAGCGGCATATGGACTGTTACAAAAAACAATATTAGGTTTTCCATATCCTACAAAAGTATAAGCTGAATCTATAGCTTCTGCTGCTGCATATTTATCAATTTCACTGGTAGATAATATAATTTTTCGCCATTTTGCTTTGTAAAATTCAATTTCTTGTTCTTGCTCAAATGTCAAATTTTCAAGCATTTTTATAAAACTAATTTTGACCTTATACTACTTATCTTCTTGTTTTGGCTTATAGTTAGGATTAGGTAGGAAATTTCCGTGAAGATCGCCATTTGAATCAACTTTCCAAGCTCCCATAATAGCTTCAGGTGGGACTGCTTGATTAGGAGAATATTTGCCATCGATTTGGTACACCCCACATTCCGCACCCTCAAGTGTCACATATCCTGCGATGGTAGTAAGCTAAGGTTTACGGAAGTAAAAAATGTCAAAAATAGAACATATAGCTCTACCTTAAGTGCTAGTCCCATCTGCTCAATCAACGGATCGCGTAACTTCCACTGCGGCACAAGTTCGATCCTATCTGCATCCACAGATTCATGGGCAGCATGGGCAAGTGTTGCGGGTTCAAGATAAAGGTCAATTAATGTCAATACGGTTCGGTTAAGGTTTATTGGTGAGAAATTCAGACGTGTAGAGACGCGAAATTTCGCGTCTCTACAGAGGTGATCGCGCTCGTAAATTATCTTATCCGAACCGTATTGCAATTAATGTAAATTCGCGATCAATCTGTGTCCTTGGGAAGAGTTGGCTTGCCGGGAGAATAGCAAGATCGCCGTTGGTGTAACACTCACGCTGCCAA
>CAZZVG010001213.1:0-2574 GCA_964657295.1 Iningainema sp.
TTTTAGCCATGCCAAGGCGGGACTACGACGCGGCTGGGCAATTGGTTTAGTCATTGGTTCATGGTTATTGTCAGGAATATCCGGGCAGTTGTCCGGTTTGGCAGGGTATTTAGTTACGTTTACATTAGATCGCATCAACCCTGTCAACTTCAGTGCTGGTGTGGCATCCTCGTTCATGCTAGTAGTGTTGTTGATCATAACTATCTGTTATGGTCTAGGAAGTGTCAGTTTAGCGATGGCGATCGCTGTTGCGATTGCTGTTGATATCGCTTTCACTTTCGGTGTCGCGATCGTTGTCACTATTGGTGGTTCTTTGGCTTTCACTGCTGCTAGTGCTTGTGTTTTGGCTGTTGCGATCGCAATAGTGGTTGTCAGCACAATTACAACTAAAGTAGCAGGAAAACTGGTGGTTGTAGTTGCGCTCACTGTTGCTGTTTTCATTGCAACCACGCTCAGTGCTACTAGTGCGATCGCTCAGATAGTCGCAGCCACAGTGGCGGTTTCTGTTACACTACTTGGTGGTTACGTTGGTCACCGGACTCTGGCTAATGACGAAAAATACAAATTAATTTGGTTGGTTGTTACGAGATTAACTGCAAGAGGCACAAGCTTTAATGGTGCTGACTTAACCGACGCTGACTTCACACAAGCAACTCTCAAGAATACTGACTTTAGAAACACTATTCTTAGCGCTTCTAAAAACCTGTAAAAACCTCTCTCCACCCAAAAATTCAATCATCACTAAATTTACTACAAAAGGGGCAGCCTCTCCCTACCCTATAATGATTATCCTTTTTTTAACTGTATATTTTATTTTCTGGAAGTCCCTTACTAGAAATATTCAGGATTTTCAGGGTTGTGGTATATCCACATTGAATCCATAAGATCTCTTAGAATCCGTGACCAACCCTTTGGGTATGGACACGGAGCTTCAATTAGGCTCTAACTGATGCACTCAATAAAGATACAATATATTGATTGAGACTGACCCCTTCTGGTTCAGCCGCTTCAACCAAACGACGATGCAAAGATTTTGGCATCCGCAAAAGCAGCTTACCACTATAGGTATCATCAGTGCTAGGCAAAGGAATATCATCGCCAGCTTCGTAAGCTGTTTCAATCCACAATTCCCGTGCCTCATTTAGGTTTGCAATTGTCTCGTCTAAAGTTTCACCTTGGGTGAGACATCCAGGCAAATCTTTTATTTGAGCTACGTATCCTCCCGATAGCTCGGAGTAAAGTGTTACAGGATACTGAAGATGCAAATAATATTCTAAAGACGGCTTCTCAATTGGTTTGTTCTTCTGGTTCGGGTTTAGTGTTTTCATCATTCCACTCTTGCAAATTTAATATTTCAACAATTTGCTGTACATAAACGCCCTTAACTTTCTGTCCGCCTTTCTTAGGAACAGTCACTATTTTGCCTTGCGAGTCTCGAAAACTATGGTGGCTACCCTTGGACCTTTTTTCTTCAAAACCAAAAGCTTCTAAGAGATAGCACACATCCTCAAACCGCACTTCTACTGGTTGCTTGAGAAATTGCTCTACCAATTTCTTTAATCTGCTCATGAGAGCAATAGTATCATAAATAGTATCAAAAGACTAATAAAAAATTTACAGTTATTCACCTACTATTAGTCTGTGTCATTAATTGCAAGTGGTTTGTAGTGAGCTATCCAGAGCGCTTTTAAAGATATAGTTTGTGAAAACTCATCACTCCTTACTCCTGTAGAGACGCGACATACCGCGTCTCTACATCTCAACTACTCAAAGTGCTGAATAATTGCCTCAGCAAATTCAGAACACTTTAAGGGTGCGACTGGTGGTTCCATCAAACGCCCTAAGTCGTAGGTGACTTGACGGTTTTTGATCGCATCCCCCAAACCCTTTTTAATCAAGTCTGCTGCTTCTTGCCAACCGAGATACTCAAGCATCATCACACCTGACAGAATGACTGAACCGGGATTAATTCGATCCAGTCCGGCATGTTTAGGTGCAGTGCCGTGGGTGGCTTCAAAAATGGCACATTCATCGCCAATATTTGCCCCTGGGCCCATTCCCAATCCGCCAACAATAGCTGCTGCTGCATCAGACAAGTAGTCGCCATTCAAGTTCATTGTTGCTAGAATAGAATACTCATCCGGTCTGGTTTGAATTTGTTGGAAAATACTGTCAGCAATACGGTCATTCACCATGACTTTATCTTTCCATTGACCATTGCCGTGAGTTGCCCAAATTGCGTCAAAAACTGTCTCGACTTCCTTGATAATCAGACTCTGTTTTTCCGCAGTCAAAGCTTTAAAGCCAGGATCGATGGACCGAGCGTTTTCTTCCAATGTTATATTGGGGTTGTTCTCTTTATTACTTAAAATCCAAGATTCTCTTTCAGTAATACAACTGTCACGAAACTCAGTTGTTGCGACTTCATAACCCCAATCACGGAAAGCACCTTCGGTGTATTTCATGATATTCCCTTTGTGTACCAAAGTTACCATTTGCTTGTTTTTCGGGAGTTGCAAGGCGTGTTTAATCGCACGCCGTACCAAGCGCTGGGAACCTTTTTTGCTAATGGGT
>CAZZVG010001214.1:0-2573 GCA_964657295.1 Iningainema sp.
TTGATGTCGGGTAACATTGCAATTTACGCTCGTTCGCGTTCGCGAACGAGCGTCACCTGAAGGGCGGTTCCCCATCCTACGGGAGTATCTGTTAGAGAAGCAGGGGAAGAAGAAGTAATCAAAGTAGCCTAGTTGGGAGGCTGCCAATTCAGCTTTAAGGTGGCTACATACGAGTAACTGAATATACTAAATGTACCATACAGATGCACAGTAGCTGAGAAGTCAGAAAAAATATTCAATTTATGCAAAATATTATGCATTGTACTCAAGCCTAATGAGTTTTAAATTTATCTTCAGATTCACTATTGGTCATGAGTACTAAATATACAACTCGGTCAAAAACTGTCTCTCATTAAGGGTACTGGCATTTCGTTCAAAAAAATAATGAAAGTATAAAAATAAAATCAAGCCACACTCAGCAAGTAAAATAAGGCGCGTTTGAATTACGTATCTTATTGAGTTAGTCCGACCCTAACCTACCTCAGCCAACAGCAACATTTAACTACGAATGATACATAAAGGTATGGAGAACCGACTTTTAGAAAAATATTTGCTCGTCTTGGTGAACCAGCGCTGCAGGCGGAGAGAAGTTGCAAGGAGGAGCCAGCGCTGCAGGAGGGTTAGCCCGACCTAGGCGACTGCTGAACCCGTTAGCGAAGCGTTAGCGACGAAGGAGCGTCAGGGCGTTGGTTTCCCTCCGGGCAAACTTCGGGGTTTCCCGGCGTAGGTGACTGGCGTCGCAAAGTCGCTAAGAATTGTTGTTTGGTGATCTGGAAAAAGGTAATTTTTACTGAGAACTGAAGTTTTTATTAATACTAATTACATAGATCCGCTCAAGCCTCTGCCCTTTGCCTTTGTTTGTAAGAATGGGGATATGGGGGAAATTGCTACCCCATTCCAACTTCCTATTTTAATATGTCTGAAGAACTAAATTTTCAAGGATCGGGCAGCGATCGCCTACCTCCCCAAAACATTGAGGCCGAAGAAGCGATATTAGGTGGTATTCTATTAGATCCCGAAGCCCTTAGCCGGGTCAGTGATCGCCTAGCTCCAGAAGCTTTTTATATTAGCGCTCACAAAGAAATCTATATAGCAGCACTTCGCCTTCACACTCAAGGTAAACCCACGGATTTACTTTCTATTACCAGTTGGCTGACGGATCACGATCTACTGACTCGCATTGGTGGGAGAAATAAATTAGCCTCTCTGGTAGATCGCACGGTGTCAGCTGTCAACATTGATGCTTTAGCTACACTGGTGATGGACAAATACTTGCGGCGTCAGTTAGTAAAGGCTGGAAATGAAATCGTCCAACTTGGCTTTGAGACAGAAACCGAGTTGTCAATTGTCCTTGATCGCGCAGAACAAAAAGTTTTTAGTATCACTCAGTCTCGACCTCAAGCAGGGTTAGTTCACATTTCTGATACCCTGATTAATACTTTCCAAGATATTGAAACTCGTCACCAAGGAATAGCTTTACCGGGTATTCCCTGCGGCTTTTACGATTTGGATTCCATGACTAGTGGTTTTCAGCGTTCTGATTTGATTATTGTCGCAGGTCGCCCGTCAATGGGGAAGTGCGTAGCGTATGATACAGAAATTCTTTTAGCAGATGGTTCTATATCTACTATTGCAGAAATTTATGATCGTCGTCAAGCAGAGTTACTCACCCTAACAGACGATTGGAAATTAGAGATAACTCAGCCCTCTGCATTTGTTGATGATGGCATGAAACCTGTTTTCCGTGTGACGACTCGCTTGGGAAGGAGTGTTGAAACTACAATTACCCATCCGTATTTAACTATTCAAGGCTGGCGGCAGCTCTATGAACTTAAAGTGGGTGATCAAATTGCTGTACCTCGAAAGATAGATGTATTTGGGACAAAAATAATTCGTGAGTGTGAAGTCAAACGACTCGCTTCCGTCATCGGGGATGGTTGCGAACCCGCCACAACAATTCCGAAAATGATTTTTCAACTTGAGCGATCGCTTCTCTCCTTATTCCTCAACCACCTTTTTGCTACTGATAGTGGGGCTAGCTTACTGAAGAGTGGACAAGTACAGTTGGGTTATAGGACGTATAGCGAGAAAGTCGCTCGACAAATACAACATCTATTACTGAGATTCGGTATTATTGCTGCTTTGAAATCGCGATCGCGGCAACACCAAGATAGTTATAGAACCGAATGGCAGTTGGATATAACTGATACTCATGCTATCAAAACTTTTATCTCAGAAATTGGCATTTTTGGCAAAGAAGAGGCATTAGCTAAAATTGAGGCTCAGACTCAGCATGACTTAGTTTCTGTGCAAAAGGAACTGATAGCAGCAGCTAAAGGAAAAGAACCTAGGAATGTTTTCCACCAGATTAATGGTAGAAAGAAGTACAATTATAGCCTGAGTGGCGAAGGTGCTTTAACACGGGAAAGACAATGGAAGGCAACAAATACAGATCAGCAGTTAGCAACAGGTGATGTCTACTGGGATGAAATCGTTTCTATAGAACTCATGGGATACAAACAAGTTTATGACTTAACAATTCCTGTGACCCATAATTTTGTTGCCAATGACAT
>CAZZVG010001215.1:0-2572 GCA_964657295.1 Iningainema sp.
GCTGACTCCCCCTCTCCCACTATCGTTCAGTGTCAACTTTCTGGGTGTTGCCTGCTTTCACCCAACCTTCTTGTCCACTTCCTTCTAAACGAATCTTTTGCCAAGCTTTATCATCGCTTTCAAGCAAAACGACAATCTTTTGATTAAAACTCACTCCACCAGCACGTTCAGCATCCTGTTTCGGTTCAGAGCGCAAAACTAAACCTTGATGCCAAGTGATACGTGCTGGGTACGCTCCTGGTGGCAGTGGCTTCGGTGACGCAGGAGTGGTTTTTGGCCTAGAAGTAGGTTTAGCTGCTTTAGCGATTGTCTGAGATTGCTGCAATGCAGAATTGGTTGTGGTTCCAATGACTGCAGATTTTGGCACTTGCGCTTTCAATGTAGCAGAATCGTTAGTAAAAATAGGTTTTATCGGGATAGCTGAGTTTTGATTCATTAAATATAAACCAGTGGCAGCACCGCCTACAGCTAAAATAGCGATCGCCAGGGAAATTCCGAGAAAATACTTTAGTACGTTAATAACCATAGTAATAAATAATACTTTTTCCTGAAGATTTGCCGACAAATAGACTCTTGACCAAGAATAATAAAGTTGATTGTTGATGGTTAATGGTTAATTGCAATCAACCATTAACAATTAACAATTAACTCCTCACGGATTATTGTAATTGGCGCTGGATGCGATCGCTCAAAGGATTATGTTTCGATGCCATACGTGCTCTACCGGCGGCAGCCCATTCTTGAAGTTTCTGAATTTGCTCGATAGCCGTGCGTGCCAGGGGTATCGTCAGGCTTGCTGCTTCTAAAATGTCATCAGTAGAGAAGTCACGATTTTGGCTGAATCCGATATGCATTGCTTCAATCAAAGTTTGCTCAATTTCTGCTCCCGAAAAGTCAGGTGTTTCGTAAGCTAACCTGTCTATATCATAGCTTTTCAAATTATGGGGGCGCAGTCGGGATAAATGAACGTTAAAAATTGCTTTTCTCTCTTCAATGCTGGGTAAACTCACGAAGAAAATTTCATCAAATCGCCCTTTGCGAAGCATTTCTGGTGGTAGGGCTTGAATGTCGTTGGCGGTGGCGACGACAAATACAGGTGAGGATTTTTCGGATAACCATGTAATAAATGTGCCAAAGACTCGGCTGGTTGTTCCGGCATCGCCTTTGCTCCCAAGCCCGGAAAAGGCTTTATCTATCTCATCTATCCACAAAATACAGGGAGCAAGGGCTTCTGCTACTTGTATCATTTGGCGAGTGCGAGATTCAGATTCTCCTACCAAACCTGCGAATAATCTTCCCACATCCAGACGGAGCAGGGGTAAATGCCAGTGATGAGCTATAGCCTTAGCAATTAAAGATTTACCTGTGCCTTGAATTCCCACCAACAGTAAACCACGGGGGTGCGGTAAACCGTACTGTCGCGCTCGTTCGCTAAAGGCACTGCCGCGACGCAGAAGCCAGTCTTTGAGGTTATCCAATCCGCCAATGTCGGAAATTTGCTCGGTTGCGGGGTAAAAGTCGAGAATTTGGGTTTGTCTGATGGTTTGACGCTTTTCTTCAAGAACCAAATCTACATCCTCTGGTTGGAGTTCGCCGTGAGTGGCGATGGCTCTTGACAAAACGCGACGAATGCGCTCCAGGGAAAGACCTTGACAAGAACGGACAAGATCGTCTAAAAATTTACCAGTAGGAGAATTGCCAGTGGATGCCAATAAGCGTTCTACCTCCGCTTGAATTTCTGAGGCGGTGGGTAAGGGGAACTCCAAAACTGTAAAAACTTCCGTTAAGTCGTCCGTAATGGCAAGGCGCGGGGAAAGCAAGACGATATTTTTTGGTTGGGATTTCAAGAGTCGGGAAAAATTGCGGAGTTTGCGAGCGATCGCCACATCTTCTAAAAATCGGTGGTAATCTCGTAGAATAAATACTGCAGCCGCAGATGCTGGTAATTTTTCCACAAACTCCAAAGCTTGTAACGGGTTACGCCTACCAAAACCCGCATCATTCGGATTCCCCTGGTAGCCATCGACAAAATCCCAAATGTAAATTTGACGATTCCCCTGATTTGCCGCTTCTTCCCGTATCGCAGCTTCTACCCGTTCTTCTTCATAAGTGGGAATATAAATTAAGGGGTAGCGGGCACGGAGCAGCAGTTTGAACTCTTCACGAAAGCTCATAAGTCAATGTTAGTTGTTAGTCTTTCTCTTATTGTTCAAGGTTGTCGTGCTTCTCACAAGTTCTTTACTATTGTTTTCGCACGTAGGGCTTTGGTTTATCCATTAAGGAGGCAGACATAAGGGGGCAATTCATAGAGCGTTACTTCACTTTTTTACCTGATAGTGAAGTAGTTCATACTTTGATATAGTGACTGATAACCTTATATTTTTTCATTTTTTGAAGCTTGTCTTACAATCAATAACTTTTTCTGATAATCAAGGTGATTTTTGCTACTTCTTTATACTTAGATTGTGGTTAGCGATCGCCCTTAAAAAAACTTTGCGATTTACTGAAATTAGATTCAGGCGTTTCACGGTGGCTCACAATGTGAATAGTCAAAAATGTCCGAAACATATTG
>CAZZVG010001216.1:0-2567 GCA_964657295.1 Iningainema sp.
GTTCTTTATCTTTATCACCAGTAAAGATGTCACGGATTGTACCAAACAAGTCGTCATCTTCATCTTCAGCATAAGTTTCCCTGACTTCCCGATTTAGCTCATAGAGAGCATCTTGCAAATCGGCGTATGCTTGGTCAATACCGCGATCGCTATTTTCCTTAAGACTCTCTTTTAAATCTCGGCAAATATTATCAATTCTTTGGCGGCGGTTTCGGGCAAACTGCATACCAAATTCCAGTGCTACTTCTCTAAGCTGTCGTTCTGCTTGGAAAATCAACGCCTCAGAACGAGTCCGCTTTTCTACCCGTTCTTTACGTTCGCGATCGACATCGGCGTATTTTTGAGCATCCTGAATCATCCGATTCACTTCTGACTCATTCAAGGTAGAAGCGCCTTGAATGGTGATACTCTGCTCTCGCCCAGTGGTTCTATCTAAGGCTGTTACCTGTAAAATCCCGTTAGCATCAATATCAAATGACACCTGAACTTGGGGAATTCCTCGTGGCGCTGGTGGAATGCCATACAGCTTGAAACGTCCTAAAGACTTATTATTTGCTGCCATTTCTCGTTCGCCCTGGACTACGTGGATTTCCACAGTATTCTGGTTATTTTCGGACGTAGAAAAAATGTCAGAACGACGGACTGGGATAGTAGTATTGCGGGGAATAAGTTTTTTCATTACGCCGCCGATGGTTTCTAATCCCATAGAAAGGGGTGTGACATCCAAAAGCAGCACATCTTTGAGTTCGCCTGCGAGAATTCCGGCTTGAATTGCTGCGCCCACTGCCACCACTTCATCGGCGTTGACATTTTGATTAGGTTCTTTCCCAATCATTGCCCGTACAAGTTGTTCTACCATTGGCATTCGGGTAGAACCGCCCACTAGCACGACTTCATCAATATCTGCTGGTTTCAAATCAGCATCTTTCAACGCCCGTTTAACTGGAAGCCGCAATCGTCCTAACAAGTCATCGCACAAACCCTCAAACTCAGCCCGAGTCAGGCGAGTTTCTACGTGTAACGGTCCATCTTCTGTGGAAGCGATAAAAGGTAAATTAATGTCTGTTACACTGACTGCGGAAAGTTCTATTTTAGCTTTCTCTGCTGCTTCCAAGAGGCGTTGTAAAGATTGACGTTCGCGTCTTAAATCTACCCCATGTTCTTCTAAAAACTTTTGGGCCAACCAATTGACAACTTTTAAGTCAAATTCATTACCACCTAATTGCGTATCTCCACTAGTAGATCTCACCTCAAACACGCCATCGCCAACATCTAGAACTGACACATCAAAAGTGCCACCCCCCAAGTCAAAAACTAAGATAGTTTCGCTGTTAGTACGTTCCAAACCGTAAGCCAAAGATGCAGCTGTTGGTTCATTGAGAATCCGCAGCACCTCTAAACCCGCAATTCTGCCTGCGTCTCGCGTTGCCTGCCGTTGGGAATCATTAAAATATGCCGGAACGGTAATAACTGCGCCTGTCACTGTTTCACCCAAGTATTTACCGGCGTCGTCTGCCAGTTTCTTAAGAATCATTGCCGAAATTTCTTCTGGGGCAAATTCTTTATCTAAACGGTGACAATAAACTTTGATATTGCCGATCTCGTCTTTGCGAATCGTATAGGGGACTCGCTTGGATTCTGGACTGAGTTCGTTATACTTACGCCCAATAAAGCGTTTAATCGCGAAAAAAGTATTTTGTGGATTGAGAAGGGTTTGCCGCCGCGCCATTTGCCCAACAACCCTTTCGCCTTCTTTGGTAAAACCGACTACGGAGGGGGTTGTTCGCATTCCTTCTGCATTGGCAATCACCACCGGCTTGCCACCCTCCATCACAGCAACTACTGAGTTGGTTGTACCCAAGTCAATGCCGACTACCTTGCCCATGCGTTCTTGTTCTCCTAATGTGTCTTACTAATTTATTATGCAAGGGAGGCAAATATTTTTAGCTTTTTTGCTAAAAAACAAAAGAATAAAAGCTCCTTAATGATATAATTCTCAGTAATACTGAAAATAAAAGATACTAACAAAAAAAGAGTTGTTAGATTGGTGGTCACTCCCGAAACAAAATTGAATCCTTGCATTGGGTAAATCCAGAGCGGAATTCCTTAAGCTTTGGAGCTAGTAGCAAATATAGGATAACATTGACGATGCTTTGTCAGCTATCAGCTCTTAGCTAAGAGAAGAATTTTGTTAACGTCGGTGACACAACTCGATACGTAGCCAAAAGCGCTTACAATGGGAAAGACGTGGAATTAAAAGAGCGACTGCAAACGCACTTAACTCAAATAGTCCGCGATCGCGATCCTTATTTGGCATCGCTTGGTCACTTTTTTGTTCAGGAATACATCCGCGCCTCATTTGCTCAATGGGCAAGTGTGGAAATCCACACCTTTAACGTCGGAAGTAAAACCTGCAAAAACCTCATATTGAACTTACCCTCCGTTTCGACTTCGCAAAAAAATTTGCCACCAATTTTAATCGGTGCCCATTACGATGCAGTACCAGGAACACCAGGGGCTGATGATAATGGCACAGGTGTCGCAGTGTTGCTGGAGTTTGCCAGAAT
>CAZZVG010001217.1:0-2565 GCA_964657295.1 Iningainema sp.
TATTGTGGTCTGACTGATGACCCTTCTCCCCTTGGGAGAGGACTCGCTAACGCTACGCTAACGCAGTCGCCTCTGTCGGGAAAGCCGTCATTCGCGCTGTCTCACCAAAGTTTAAATCCGCTCAAACAAGTTCTTGACGCTTTGGGCGAGTCCGTCAAAACTGTCCGCTACGAGCCTTTAGGGCATTATCATTTCCCGGAAGGCAGTTTTCCTGTTTATAGCAATCCTCTTGCTTATCGTGAAGAAATCGCCAAAATTACACCTCAAGGTGCAATTGAACTCAAGCAGTTTGAAGAACGCCTGCTCTCGCTCTACGAGGGGATGAAAGGTATTCCCACCTTAGCTTTAAGGACAGATTGGCAGTTGATTCCCGTGTTACTTAGGCGTTACTGGGCATCTTTGTGGAAAATTATACCTCAATTGTCAATTCTTCAAGCATCTGTAGGTGATGTGATGGATGCAACAGTGCAAGACCCCTGGGTGCGACGGCTGATCGACCTAGAATGCTTTCTACTATCTGGTTTAAAGGCGCATGGTACCATTGCTCCAGAGGTAGCTTTTATGTTAGGTGAACGCTCCCGTGGTGTTGAGTATCCTTTAGGAGGGAGTGGGGCAATTGTCAGTGCTTTAGTGCGGGGGTTGGAACGCTGGGGAGGCAAATTGCTATTGGGATGTCACGTCGAGCAAATTCTTGTGGAGAAAGGTAAAGCGATGGGCGTGCGTTTGCAAAATGGTGAAATCATCAAAGCAACTGTTGTCATATCTAATGCGAGTATCTGGGATACTTATAATCAACTGTTACGTCCTACAGACTTACCTTCAGCTTATAGAAATGTAGCATTGACAACGCCTGTTATTGATAGTTTTATGCATTTACATTTAGGTATTCGGGCAGATAATTTAGAGAATTTAACCGGACATCATGTGGTAATCCATGACACTAATCAGGATATGACAACGCCGGGTAATACTTGTATGATATCAATTCCCAGCGTCTGGGATGCAACACTTGCCCCTACTGGACACCATGTGGTTCACGCTTACACTCTCGAACCTCACATTGGATGGGAACGTAATGATGAGTATCCACAAAAGAAACAAAAGAAAGCACAAACTTTATATCATGCTCTAGAGCGTATCATCCCAGATGTTAGGGAACGTGTAGAATTGGAACTTATTGGTACACCTTTAACCCATGCTCATTATCTCCGAAGGTATCGGGGAACTTATGGTCCGGCGATCGCTGTAGGTAAAGGAATATTTCCCAGTATGCATACACCAATTTCCGGATTGTACCGTGTGGGTGACAGCACTATGCCCGGAATTGGTGTGCCTGCAGTAGCGGCATCTGGTATATTGTGTGCAAATAGTTTGGTGAACGTTCGCCAAACAACCGAAATCCTAGATTTAGCACTTAACAACTAGCGATTATCTTGATGATCTGAAATGATGTTTGCTGCAGGAATGTAAGCACTGTTCATTTGACGTTCTGCAACATTCTCGTTTCTTTCTTCATCAGGAGTGCGTTCTTCATTGATGCCACCTGTATCTGGCTGATTTAAATCCACAGAGGTAGGAGGTTCCTTCGCTTGAGAAAAATCGATGGGTGGATTGGGTTTTTCAGAAGACATAAGTCTCAAAAAAATATGGTTCTCGATTATTCAATTTAACTGCTGCCAGAGTCGTAAACATCACTCACTAGGCAGACTGTGGCGTTGAAAAAAGTCCCAAATTGTCTTACTCGCGTTAAAACCAAGGTTTTGATTGAACTTATTTAAGCTGGCATCACTAGAGGCACCTCCCGGCCAGAAATGTCCACCACCGACTACAGATGCTAGAATAACCTCCGAACCTTTACTACAACCTGAGTACCGAGAGACATTGACAAAAAAGCGATCCTTCGGATTGGGATCAGGAAGCTTTCGGACTTGGGGTTGTGAGGCACATCCATCACGTTGACGCCAAAAACTTACTGTTTCTGGAACAGAGATTAGCGATCCCTTTTGAGTAATATTATCGCCTTGATAGTGTACTGACTGGTCGTTGGTACTGTTAATCATCAGCATTGATACAGTCGTCGGAGGATGGCAACTAGGTTTGAATCGAAAGGGAAGAGAACCCGCAACGGAAGCAAACCCGGCAATGCGATCAGGTAGCTCACAAGCTAGAGCTTGGGTAAGTATTGCACCTTTAGAAAAGCCTGTAGCGTAAATTCTCCGGCTGTCAATATTTCTAATTTGTTTGATATGCTCGAGCAATGTAGTCACAAACGAAACATCATTCACCTTTGCTGGAGAATTACCTCTGAGGCTCCATTCACCATCAACTCCATCTGGATAAACGACAATAAATCCTTTTTGATTTGCCAAATCATTGAATCGAGAAACTTGAGCGATTGAATGACCAGTACCACCATGCCCGTGAAACAAAACGACTAAAGGCATCGGCCGATCTGGATCGTAAGATTCTGGAGTGTAAAGATAGTAGGTGCGCTCTCTTCCTTGGTCATTTAACTGTCCGTCACTATCACCCGAGGAGCCATTTTCTCGAGGCATCGTCGTTTAT
>CAZZVG010001218.1:0-2562 GCA_964657295.1 Iningainema sp.
AGCAATTACCGACCTTAACTAATGAGATGCAAGGGCAACTTACTTAAATGGATGTACATTTACTCACTAATTTATTTAATTTATTGTAAATCATTTTTTAATAAAGCATTTACGATTTTGAAAAACTAAAGCCCCTGGGTTAGACTAATCTTATTGTATTTAAAAATACTTACATGAAGACAACAAAGCTGCAATATCCCATCAGGTTGTTGTTCTTGCTACTGTTGTTGGTAGGAGTGGTTGCAGCGCTGGGCTACAGTGCTGTATGTATATTTCTTTTTTTTCAGCAATCTCGATTAATCTTTTTTCCGTCCGCGATCATCGAAACTACACCAGAATCTTTTAATCTCCGTTACGAAGAGGTCTGGTTACCTGTGCCAGTTGCATCTGGCAAAGTGGAACGCATTCACGGTTGGTGGATCAGAGCAAACCAATCCGATGCCAAGGTCATACTGTATCTGCACGGGAATGGTATCAACATTGGCGCAAATGTTACCCACGCAAATCGGTTTCATCAACTCGGGTTTTCTGTTTTGCTGATTGATTACCGAGGTTATGGTCGCAGTGAAGGCGGTTTTCCTAATGAACAGCGGGTTTATCAGGATGCAGCCACAGCTTGGAATTACTTGGTACACAAGCGACAGATCTCACCTAACAAAATTTTTATATTTGGACATTCTCTGGGAGGTGCAATAGCGATTGATTTGGCACTCCAACACCCAGACGCTGGTGGATTAATTGTGGAAAGCTCTTTTACCTCCATCCGGCAGGTCATTGCTTATCGGAACATTTTTTCGATGTTTCCAGTCGATTTAATACTGACACAGCGCTTTGAATCGATGAAGAAAGTGCCAAATTTAAAAGTGCCAGTTTTATTCATTCACGGTACCGCCGATGTGACGGTGCCAGCCTTTATGAGCCAAGATCTCTATGCTGCCGCACCCGAACCGAAAAAGTTGCTTCTCGTTCCAGACGCCGGACATAACGACGTAGCAGAAATTGCTCAGTCTCTTTATCTGCAAACAGTACAGTCTTTCGTCCATTTGGGTTCTATTTCTAAGAGGGAGCAACACAAAACTACCCAGAAATAATTGGTTTCCCCCGTTGAGGCGACTGCTGAACCCGAAGGGCGAACCCGTAAGGGCGGGGACAAGGGGGACCAGGAAGACAAGGGAGAGGTGTTCACGAATCATTTAGGATTGCTATAAGAAAAAATTACCAATTAGCAATTACCAACTATTACTAATAGTAAAGTAATGTCCATTCACAAACGATTGGATATTTTTTGATGCATTATCTTCCTAAGTGTTTGTTATTGAATGAGATAAAAATGATACTAAATTCATCCGGAATAGTCAGTAAATTTTAGAAGAAATTACATAGAACTATCCTTTGAACAATCGCCTCAGGAGGCTTCTAAAAATGGCTATGAAACCTGTGTATTTTTTATCAATTCCTGGTGGCAATACTTCTATTGAAATTTCTCAAGATGAATTGCGATCGCTCTTAGGTGAAATAGAAACTAAACTGCATAAAAGTAAAGTTTATCGTCAGGAACTGGCTAGCTTACGCTCTCTGCTTGGACCCTCATCTGAACAAGCCAATGTTTTGTTAAAAGCTGTAAGTAGAGAAGCGATCGGTGTGGCATTTCAGCAATTCGTCCAAACACATCAAAAAGTTGTAGAGAATAACCAACACGCAGACAACCAGAGTGAAACAGTAGCTATTGAACAAAAAGATTCTACTGATTTATCACAGTGCTTAACTAGTGTTATCAAACAAAAATCTACCCACTCAACTACTAGCAAAGTATTACCATCATCTAATGTGGTGGCAACTCCTACAGACATCAGTGTGAAACTCCAAAAAAACCGCCCCACAACGAAAACATCAATGAGATGGCTTAGCAAATTGAATAAAAAATCGTTGACAGCTGAACAAGCTAAGCAAAGGGCAGCCGAACAGCGCTCTTGTACTCTGCGTCAAATCGGTCAACAATTACAGCAAGCACGCGCGCTTCAAGGTCTTTCGCTGAGCCAACTTCACGTTTATACTCACGTACAAATTCGATACATGGAAGCTTTGGAAAATGGCAACTGGGAGTTATTGCCAGAAGAAGTTTTTGTTCGTGGCTATATCCGTGTGATGGGCAATGCCTTGGGACTAAATGGCACTGCTTTAGCTGCTTCTTTACCAGCACCAGAGCCGGTAAAATCAGTTTTACCGTCTCTTTATAAGTCTCAAAATATTTCCGGATTGGGATTGAAATTACATCCTGTGCATTTGTACGTAAGTTATACAGCTCTTGTGGCTGGGGCACTGTCCGGTTTATCAGTTATATCTCAGCAAGCTTCTTCTGACAAACTAATTCATTCACAAGCGGTTACCCCATCTTCTTCACCACTCACTGAGTCATTGCAAGATAAAAAACCAACGACTAAACCAGGGCTACAGTTTAGTCGTCCACTTGGCACTGTCGGACGTAATATTTCTCCACCGGAAGCGCTTTGAGAATTATGAATTATGAATTATAAAAAAGTTTCATAATTCATAATTCATACT
>CAZZVG010001219.1:0-2558 GCA_964657295.1 Iningainema sp.
AGCAATTGTAATCTAGTTTCAGAATCAGAGACTCGTGCGAGGGTTCGTGCCTTGGTGTATTCTATTCTCCCGTCACGGAGTGCTGATAAAATATCAGCCGGAAGATTTAGTAAAGGAAGGCGGCTAGTACGGAAACTTTCGGCATTAAATCTCCCGATTCCCGCCAAAAGAGATTCGACTTTTTGCATCTGACGGGAAACGTTTTCCGTCAATTCTAATTTTCGTTTTTTGGAATTGGCTGCAAGGTTTAGAATGGATACTACTTGCTCCTTAGTAACATCAAGCTCAATGCTGAGTAATTCCAGTATCCCTTCAGTTTCTTCAATGGGGTTAAGGTCCTCGCGCTGCAAATTTTCAATCAGCGCGACTTGCAAGGCTTGTTGCTCGGTGAAGTCTTTAATGACGATGGGGACTTCAGTTAGTCCGGCAACTAGAGCAGATCTGAGCCTTCTTTCTCCAGCGATCAGTTGATATTCGCCATGCTCAAGTGGACGAACCAGCAGTGGTTCTAAAATGCCATGTTCCTTCACAGATGCAACTAGTTGTGCCATTTTATCAGGGTCAAAGTAGCGGCGGGGTTGTTTCTCTAAGGGTTTGATTTTATTAAGGGGAGCCGTCGTGGTTTGTTTAGGCGCTGAATCGAACGTCAGCAAATCTTCGATCCCGCGCATCTTTGGTACTTCTAGGGGTTTTTTTGACATCACAGCTTCTCCATACCTTGAGCAATCTTATTTAAGACTACGATGGCTGGATGTTTGGAGGCATAAATAGCAAGTGGTTGGCGATTCATTGCTGCATCAGCAAACGCGGTAGCGCGAGGAATAGTATCAAAAACGGGAGCAAGTGGTGATAACTGCTGTTGCAGTGCTTCTAGAATAACTTTGTCTTGGCTGGCATTGGCATAGAGGGTAGGGACAAATCCAGCAATGGCAAGTTTTGGGTTGATGTGTTTTTTCACCTGCTTAATTGTGTCTAGTAGTAGTTCTGTTCCTTTAAAGGCTTTGAAGTGGGTTTGAATAGGAATCAGGACGTGAGTCGCAGCACTCAGGCTCAAAATACTGAGAACGCCTAAAGATGGAGGACAGTCAATGAAGATGAAATTATATTGGTCTAAAATAGGTTCTAGAGCCTGTTTGAGTCTGACTTCTCTTGCCATCACACTAGCAAGTTGTAGCTCTACAGCACTGAGAGTAATATTGGCGGGAATTAAATCCATACCATGAAGATTGTGATGAATTGGTAACTGTGTTTCTGACTTGAGAATCGAATCACCAACAATTGCTTCTAGTTCGTGGGGTTCTAAACCCATAAACATTGTCAGCGAGGCTTGTGGATCTACGTCAACAAGGAGAACATGATGTTTTTTCAAGTGCAGTTGGTAGCCCAAGTTCATGGTGAGGCTTGTTTTCATCACACCACCCGCTTGATTGAAGATGGCGATAATTTTAGACACGGGTTTTAGCTTTTGATGTTGCTCTTAGTTTAAGACAAATTTGGCGATTTAACGAAGTTATTATCTATAGATCCCAATCAAGCGTAATACTTTCGTCGCGCTCTTCGTCTATTGATTCGGTTCGAGATAGAGTAGGAGTTAAGGAAGCTTGAGTCGGTGGAACAGGAGGTTGAGGTTTGATGTTGACAGTAGGCTGCATGGGAAATGCACCCTGCTTAAAAGCAAAGTAGCAATCAATAATAAAATAAAGTGTTTCTAGGTAGCTTTTACCTAATTCTTGTGATTCAGCAAAGATGCGCTCACGGTAGCTATCCTTAATCCGGATTTTTTCTGGGGTTTTATCTTGTGGCGAAACCATGCTAAGCTCCAAGAGGCTCCACACTGACATTAGTAGGACTATTCAGAGTCTTAGCCATCTGCAACAGTCCTGAAGAATTAGCCTCCACAGGATTACCCTGAATTTGAAAGTTGTTTTTTTCTAAAAGTTTCTTAAAACCAGGAAGTAAGCAACCACCACCAATCGCCCAAATTTCATCTCCTTGGTGTTTAGCATCCAGGGCAAGATTGACAGGCTTTTTGAGATACCCGTCATACCACTCTTTAAGACAGGTGGTGTAAACATCTTTAATATCAATGTCACGGCTGTATTTGGTATGCCCCATTTCCAGACAAAAGCGAATTTTTGATAAATCCCCAAGCTTCCCACCATTTAGATGCTTCATCTTCTTCGCGATCTCACCAATGAGCACTTCCACACCAAAAGCGTATGGAGTATGCACTTCTCTTTTCCCTACGTTGTAACGAGAATAGAGGGTTGTACCATTCCCAAAATCCAGAACCGTTAACTTTTTGGGGAGTTTTCGTCTGAACAGAGCGCCCATACCCTCAGAGACAACTTTCAAAACTTCTACCTTCACATCAGATGGCTTCCCAGCTAATAAAGGTTTATATTCTCCATTGAGTACTTGACACAAGTCTGGAGCTAAATCAACATCATGCAGGCTAGCAACTAGCTTTAAGTGCCAAGTTTTACGGTGTGGCAGATGAGCTAACGCACCCAATAAAGTAATGAGTGCGTTGTTAACTTTATTAACGTTGCTGTCAG
>CAZZVG010001220.1:0-2556 GCA_964657295.1 Iningainema sp.
TATCTGGTGAAGATGTTCTCCCTGGTTTTATTTTAAATTTACAGCCGATTTTTGCATAATCGACGGGGAAATACGCTTTATAAACGGACTCCTGATGGTGAAGAAATTGTGGTTTTGAAAGAGAAAATAGAAATAATTCGGATTGGAGAACGTATTATTGAACGTCCTTTAAAACGAAAATAAAAAATCCTTGATGATGACCTGCCTGTAATTGCCGAAAAATATCGAGAGTTCCGTCAACAATACCCAATTCCAGGTACATGATTTCTCGAATAGAAGCTTTTAATTATCGCTGCTTTGACAGACTTGATATTAAACTGGGTCAATATCATGTTTTGGCTGGCGCGAATGGTACTGGTAAAAGTACGCTGCTTGATATTCCTTTATTGTTGGGTGAAATTCTATCTCAGGGATTAGTTCCAGCTTTTTTAGAATCTCCTTCTATAGGTGGTAGTCCGAGAGCGCAAAATTTACAAGAGTTGTTACATTATGGCAGAGGAAATTATTTTGGTTTTGCGTTCGAGGCTGATTTACCGGAAGAAATTATTATTAAGTTGCTTGAAGAGGCACCACCTACAGTTCTAAAAGATAGCAATAGGCAACCTCGGAGTATCAGGTATGAAATTCGGTTTCAAATTTTTAATAATATTGAGCTTCATGTAACTGATGAATTTTTGTATATTGTTCCGCAAAAGGTTTCTGAACCTACAGAAGGCTGGGGAATAGGAGGTAAACGCCCTCGTTACTGGCAACAAATTATTGAGCGAGAATCTGGTTCACCAACAATTCTTAAACAAGAAGACCGAAGCGGCACTAAAATTAACTTGCGACTGGAACCCCAAGAATTAGCTTTAGCAAATTTACCCCGCGATCTTGATAAGTTTTCTGCGTCTATTTGGTTCAGAAATTTATTAGAAAAAGGCGTAATGCGTTATGAACCAAGTTGGTCAGTGCTGCGGAAAGCTTGTCCCCCTGGTCAGCCTAAAACCTTGCGTCCAGATGGCGCTAATCTGCCTTGGTTAGTGCTGAATTTGCAACAGGAACAGCCAGAGTTATTTGAGTCTTGGGTAGAACATATCAAAATGGCTTTGCCTGATGTTGTCGCAATAGAAGCCATTCAACGTGAAGAGGATTATCATGCTTACCTAAAATTAACCTATTGGGGCGATCGTGTTGTTACTTCTTCAGGATTATCTTACGGAACTCTGCATATTTTAGCCCTGACCATTTTGCCCTATCTGCCTCAACCACATAGTTTAATTTTCTTGGAAGAACCGGAAAATGGGATTCACCCCAGAGCAATTGAGGTAGTATTGCAATCTTTAAGTTCAGTGTATGATTCTCAAGTTTGGGTATCTACTCATTCTCCTGTGGTGTTAGCATATACTGAGTTAGCATCAGTGATTGTGATGCGAGGTAGTAAGGATAATGGTGCAGAGGCAATTCCAGGCAATAAACACCCGCGTTTACAAAATTGGCAGGGAAGTATCGACCTTGGTTCCCTATTTGCAGCCGGGGTGCTGGGATGAGAGATTGTATCTTCTTGCTTGCTGATAAAAATATGGAGGCTGCTTTTACCGGTTTTTTTACAAGAGAACAGTTCCATAGAAGTTTGGGAATTCGGGAGTTTCAATTCGACCCACAAAAGGACATTATTGTTGAAGCTGGTAGCGACCCAGGTGTGTATACCCGCGCCCACGAATTAATTCGTCTTTACCAAAAAACTCATCGCTATGCTGTTGTGGTATTGGATAATGCTTGGGAGGGGTCGCCCGGAGTAGAAAAAATCTGTAATCACATCATGGAAAATCTGATTGCAACTGGTTGGTATGAAGAGAATTGTGCGGTGATTGTAATTGACCCAGAACTAGAGATTTGGATACTACAGGATAATCGAAATGTGGAAGAGGCTTTTCGGTTCAAACAAGATATTCCTTTAAAAAAGTGGTTAGAACAAAAAGGTTTATGGGATGCTACTGCGTTGAAACCTGCTGACCCTAAGAAAGCTGTTGAAGATGCTTTGAAATTCTCAAGAACTCCTCGCTCATCAGCGATATATAAAAATATAACCGGCAAAGTTTCTGTTAAGGGATGTACAGATACAGCATTTCAAACGCTGTGTAATAAAATGCAGCAATGGTTTTCATTTGAGGAGGGTCAAGCATGAAAACTACCAAGCTAGACTTTCCTGTGATGTCCTCTTGGATGGAAAATAACGGACGGCGCTTGGATTGTAATCCGTATCTTTCAGGGGCTTTTGAAGCAAAGGTAATACAAGTCTGAGGGGGTAGTTTAATGGTTGCTAAAGTCATTCGTATTGGAGAACCAGTCAACGACTCTGAACGCCAGTTGATGCTTTTTCTACATCTAGCGGAAATTACTTGTTTCCTAAATTAAATATAGTAGTACTAACTAATTATATCCAAATTAATTGTCTGTCGCACAATCACCTCTGCATGACTGCATCCAACAACTTACCACCACCAAAACGTACTGCATCGGTACAGGGTAGCCCAGTTTCTGCCTCAGTGTGGGCGATCGCATCCGTTGCCGCCG
>CAZZVG010001221.1:0-2548 GCA_964657295.1 Iningainema sp.
TCTGAATCGTCATGAACTAAGGGAATTCCCGTCGCTGCCCCCAAAATTCCCTGACTATCTTTGATTAAAAGCAAAATACTGTCTGATGTTTTGCTATAGCGCGAGAGATATTTCCGCTCGTAATCTAGATTACCATCATAAAGATATGGATATTCTTTAAAAATGCTAATCCTAAAATTACCCAGTTCATCCAGATAATTCTTAATCTTGTCGCCACGAATTATTTCTGTTTCCATATACAGTAAACCAAAAAGTTTTTTAGAAGCCTTGTCTTGCGGACATTTCAGTTAAATACACAAATACCACAAAATAACCTATTAGTCAGTGTTTCAGCCTCGCCTACTAGCATTGCTTAAGCGATCGCCCAAAGGAAAATGAAGCGAGAGCAGTAATTTGTGGTATAATAGAGAAAAAGTTTTTGGGTGCTTTGTTAAACTAATCGCAAGCAGGGACATTTTTGCATAAACTCAGCAGCTTTGTGATGGGCATTTGGGTCATAAGTATGTGCGGGCGTGGAGCGAACGATCCCAGCAAAGAGATCATCTAAACCGTAGGGTGTAAAAAATTGCCATTGCCCTTGTGCATCAAGCTTAACTCCTACAGCAGTCGCAGTATGTAACCAATCTGTGATCCCATCTTCGGTACTATTGTAGGTCCTGCGACCAACACGCCAACGAGCAAAACTAGCTTGATTTTTGACATCAAATTGATAGTTAGGAAATTGTTCTGTGAGGGTTGCCTTTGCTGCTTGTTCCTGGGAGCGTTCCCCCTCTATATCAAAGAATGCAATATCAAAGTCTTTGATAAATAACCTACAGTCGTCACCAAAAATTGAATGCCAAACTGTATTTCTTACCGCACCTCCTGCCAACCACCAGTTGGGGAGATTAACTTGAGTAATGGCAGGTAAGACAGTGCCGATAGGTGAATCGACAAGTAACATCTGCAAGTCAGTCAAACTATTCATAAGGCTAAAATTAGTTGGTATATGAATAGAGCGATCCTATAATAATTCACATGGGTTCGGGCAAACTCTGTACCTACAGCCTCTTTATGTCTTTGTTATGGAAGAATTGTTTACACAAGCTGGCGATCGCTCCAATTCTGGACTTCCCATCCTCACAGAAGAAGAACAACAACTCCTACACCAACAAACTATTGATGAAAATCAACTTAGTACGATTATACGGGATTTTCAAACCTGTGTGGATTTTCTGCAACCGCTCGGAATTCAAGTCAGTAGCATTAATCATTTTTTTCCTCTTAAAGTTCTGGCCCAAATCAATTCCAAACTCAGCAATCCCATCGAAGTTCAACTCAAACGCCCCGTACAGAAATCTTATCCCTACATAAATGGACTTTATTTGTTATTGCGTTGTTCTGGAATATGCCAAATCAAAACTGAGGGCAAGAAGCAATTACTAATGATAAACGAAGCAATATACCAATCTTGGTTGAGCCTCAACTTCACAGAACGTTATTTTACTTTACTAGAAAGTTGGTTACTTTGGGGAAATGAGGAAATTTTAGGAGAACGCCCAAATCGATTGGGTAACTTATACAAAATTCTCATGTTTTGGCAACGAATTCCAGAGCAAGGGTTAAAATGTGCTAACGAGCAAGACAAAGATGGGTTAAACTATTGCCCTGGTTATCATAATATTGCCTTGTTAGATTTGTTTGGTTTCTTATCAGTAAAATCAGGAAAACCTCAAAAGGGTAAGGGTTGGCAAATTGCTAGTTTACAACTTGGATCTTTTGGTAGTGCGATGTTGAAGTTACTCTTTACAATTTCAACTCAAGGAGAATTAGAGGAAAATCGCGATGAGGAACTAGCAGAAGCCGAATCTGAAGATGACAAAGAGTTTTTAAATATTACTTTCGGAAAATTTCAGCCATATTTCCAACCTTTTTTCCCAGAATGGGAGAATAATCTAGTTATTCCGCAGCTGAAATTTAGAGATGGAATCTATATTTTTAAAGTTTCTGTGATTGGCGGGGCATGGAGACGCATTGCCATATCAGCTAGACAAGAATTAAGCTCGTTTGCTGAGACGATTCTTGACGCTTTTGACTTTGACTGCGATCACTTGTACGAGTTTAGTTACAAAGACCATTTTGGTTGCACAATTAAGATCGGTCATCCATATATGGAAATACCCCCATTTGCAAACAAAGTCCACATTGGTGATTTGTCCCTAGAGCCTGGTGCTAAAATAGCATATCTTTATGATTATGGTGACAGGTGGGAATTTGACGTTCAATTAGAGGAAATTCATCCCCCAAATAGCAAAGTTGAAGAACCAAAGATTGTGGAAATTTGCGGAGATGCACCCCCACAATACTGGCAAGACTGGGAGGAAGATGAGGAGTAGGCATTTAGCCTTTCCATCCGCTATTGTTCTGTGCTTTGCACTAAGATCCCAGCACCAATTACGCGCTATGCTCTTGGGAAGCGGCGATACGGCTTCAGCCGTTGCCTTTGGCATCGCTATTATTCTTCTTTACTTAAGTTAGTTGGCACAAATAAATAAAGGCTCGTAGTTGC
>CAZZVG010001222.1:0-2528 GCA_964657295.1 Iningainema sp.
CGGAAAACCTCGCTGCTGGAAGCATAATCCCCTGATTCTACCGCTTCCCTGATGAGAGCCGCCATTTCCATGGGCAGGGCAATAGTCATGCGTTCGATCTGCGTCATCTAATAGTCTCCGATACGTATGGAAACCGCGTAGTTTTAACTCGCGCCTGTTATACGAACGCTCGTTTTAACGAGCTACAAAATATCTTTTAAAATCATTACCGCCTTGGAGTTACTTGATCTGGGGTGCCATTGTGTTGCACTTTCAATGGGACAATTACCATTTCAAATTTTTCACTCTGTACGCATAATGATATCTGTACGATAAATTCCTTGCGGGTATGTATTTCCCTTCGAGACTGACAGCTACAGAGGTTATAGGCTAGGGAAGCACCTCAGACATAACTGTTTTAACTACCACGTTTAAGCTGTTCAGTTTGGGCTGTTAACCCGTACTCTAGACACTGGTTTAACTGAATTCAGGAGTTGGTAAATCTCCCTCTTTCAAGCCCCTAGCTTATAGCTAGGGGTTGGTGACTACATCTTTTCCCATAGTTTCACTCATAGTAGCACATATTCATACTTGTTCATACTATGGTTTTATGCAAGGGGTTTTCTGGGATGATCCTGTAAAGGGTTGCTCTTGATACCCCAAGAAGCTGCGCCACTTTGCACGGCGGCTTCCCCTTAACAAAAATTTGCTTACATCAGAAACTATTCGTGTCAAACTAAATGATTTAGGTTATAGTCTCAAACGGGCTGTGTCAAGAAATAGAGAAGAAACTCCAGTTAACGCATCACTTATCTTCATTACTCTCGCTTTAACAACCTTTCTCGATGCTCGTCACCTTCCTTTCGAGTCCGTGAAACCCATTCCTGAGCATCCTCACCTAATAATGGATAGGGTGCCATCCCCTTCAAATCGCTCCACTTGCGTAGTGGCTGCGATGGAGCGAGGTGATTTCTTACCCTATCCACTAAATACTTCATCACTGTCAATTGCTCTTGAGGAGTCAGTATTTAGCAATTCTTCTGCCATCGCGATTGTTTGTCGATCTGCTTGAGTCAAAGTCCCTCGTTTGTCTAGGACTCGACTAGCAATTAAGAAACGATGTTCATCAATACTGAATTTATTCTGTAGATCCAAACCTTTATCGACTAACCAATTCCATCCTTCCTCAAATGCCTGTCCGCGCAATAGCCGTGAATCATCTTGATACTCACTTTCTACCCAAGCACTCAGAGTCTCCGCATAGGGTCGCAACTTCTCTAATTCTTGGTTAAGCCACTTTTGGTTAAAAACCTGATCATATATGGGGTTGTAAACTTTCAGTTTGCCATTATGCTTAACCACCAACCCCGAAAGCCGCAGTTTCATTTGTTCATCAGAGTCATCTGCATTTACTTCTTTCTGTAGCAAAATGGACTGGTATAGTCCTAACATTCGCTGTATTCGATGTTTATTAGCAAGCAGGCGATGTTAGTACTGGCAGCAAGCGCCTCAAGTTTTGCCTTTACGTCGGCAGGAAGACGTAAAGGCAAAACTTCGTTTTGAGACACGAGGAACTCCTTAAAAAGGATTTGAAGCTATTGTATACTTTGTATACATTTTTTTCAACATAGCCAAGTGATCGCTTAGCTTCCCAGGCAATTTCTTTGCGATCGCGATCATTTGTCAATTTTTGATTTAAATTGCCCAAGAGTCTTCACCCAAAAGAGTGAATAATTTTCACCCACTCAGTTGATCCAAGTGTGTGAGGTTGAATTTTGGGAAAAAGGGGATTCTAGTACTAGAGAACATTAATTGAATATAACTCTAGTTAGGAAAAACTTTATGAAACTTGTTAAATTAGCCACCTCTGCGATCGCTGTTGCAACTGTAGTCCTCTCTGCTGGAATTGCCAGCGCTCAAACAGCCACAACATCGACCATGACAACCACAACAAATGATCATAACGGTAACTACACTTCTCAAACAACCACAACAAGTAGCACCAACGATAACGACAGCGCTCAAACAAACACAACATTAACCACAGCAGATGCAACACGCGGTATGAACGGTAGCTACATTGGTGCAGGTATTTCTGCTGGTGTCACTAATGGTGGCAGACAAAACGATGCGGCGACATTAGGTGGGAACGTACAAGGACGATACGCCATCAAGAATACACCTGTTTCAATTCGCGGTGCGGCTCTATTTGGTGGTGATTCAGTCGCAATTGTGCCAACACTAACTTATGATGCAGCAATTGCTAAAAATACTAATCTTTACATCGGTGGTGGTTATGCTTTTCAAACAGAAGACGGTCAAGCAAGCCAGTTAGGAAATCAGAATGCACCTGTCGTCACCGTTGGTGCTGAATCACAAGTTGCTAACAACACTGTTATCTATACCGATGCTAAGTGGGGCATTGATGCCTACAAGGGCAGTGATGCTGATGCCCTTAGCTTACAAGCAGGGGTTGGATATCGCTTCTAGTAACCGAGGCTTAAAGTCTGCGGGATAGAAGCTTCTGTCTCGCGAGCTTTACAAGACAC
>CAZZVG010001223.1:0-2521 GCA_964657295.1 Iningainema sp.
GGCAGGTTTAACATCACATTGGATGTACCCTTTCAGCGTTACTGAATAGAAGTATAAACTTACATTTTCCGAGACGACTAAACAACGATTCTTTGCAACGCCAGTCACCTACGGCGGGAAACTCCGAAGTTTGCCCGGAGGGAAACCCTCCTTGCAACTTCTCTCCGCCTGTAGTGCTGGCTCGCCTTTGCGTCTTTGCGTGAGGCTAATTCATACCTCAATTATACAACACCAACCTTTAATACACTTAGTCTTAGATAAACTCACGCGGATCTGTCACATATCCAGTGAGTGCCGAAGCAGCTGCGGTATAGGGGGAAGCAAGATAAATTCCCGCCTCTTTATTACCCATGCGTCCAGGGAAGTTACGGTTTGTGGTAGAAACACAAATTTCTGGTTCATTCAAGCGTCCAAAGGTATCTTTGGGGCCACCCAGACAAGCGGCGCAGGAGGGTGCTGCAGGTTCAATACAACCTGCATTTAAGAAAATTTCCGAGAGAGTTTGTCCCCCGTGCTTGACTTTAAACAGATCTTCGTAAACTTTTTGAGTAGCAGGTACTAAGTAGGTAGGCACCTTCACCTTCCGACCTTTGAGAACTTCAGCTGCATTGAGAAAGTCAGTGGTTTTGCCGCCCGTACAAGAACCAATATAAACTCGGTCTATCTTGACATCTTGACATTCTCGTGCTAGTGCCCGGTTATCAGGTGAATGAGGTTTAGCGACGACTGGTTCTAGTTGAGAAACATCATAGCGGCGATCGCGACACTTGGCATCAGAGTCTGTGTAAACAGCTTCAAACGGCTTATTTGTACGCGATCGCACGTACTCAAACGTCGTTTCATCTGGTGCAATGACGCCATTCTTACCGCCTGCTTCTATCACCATGTTGCACAAAGTCATCCGTTCTTCCATCGTCATCCGTTGAACGGCCTCGCCTGCAAACTCCATCGTTTGGTAAGTTGCTCCGGCAACGCCAATATCCCCAATAATGTGTAATATCAGGTCTTTTGCTGAGAGGTAAGAAGGCATTTCACCATCTAAAAAGAAGCGCAAGGTTGGAGGAACTTTAATTAACAGCTTGCCAGTACCCATAATGAAACCAGCGTCCGTATTCCCGATCCCAGTCGCAAACTCACCAAAAGCACCAGCATTGCAGGTGTGAGAGTCTGTGCCAAATAAAACTTCTCCTGGACGGGTGTGGCCTTCTTGGGCTAGGGCAATGTGACAAACTCCTTTGTAGTCTGGGTTGGCTTTAAAATTGGCTTTGTCAATGATGTCGTAGAAGTATTTAATACCTTGCTCTTTAGCAAATTCACGTAAAATGTCAACGTTCCGGTTGGCACGTTCGTCTGCTGTGAAAATGTAATGGTCGGGAATTAAGACAATTTTTTCGGAGTCCCAAACTTTAGCGTCAGCACCAAATTCCCGTTGGAACACGCCGATGGTTCCCGGACCGCAGACATCGTGAGTCATCAGTACATCAACATTTACCCAAATATTATCTCCTGGTTCGACCATTGACCGACCAGAAGCTTTTGCCAAAATTTTTTCTGTAAGGGTCATGCCCATAGCGATCGCATTCCTCTGTTATAACAAGCTTTAACTTTACCGTGACTTCTACTTAGGAAATTTTTAGAGTTGAACACTGCATATGATTGATCACCTGTACAGTGCATTCATTGGTATTCTATATTATATAGTATCCAAGGGAGACTAGACATGAGCGCTTGAAGTGTCGGAGGCTACTCATTCAGTGAGGAAGTAAATTTTGCCGTCCTAATTGCTGAGTGCATTCTGCTAAACCCAAATAACGAATTCCTTCTGGATTCACTTCAAAGCGGCAGGGCAGAACTTCTAAACCAAGGGCGATCGCAGACCGTAACAGCTTACCATATACAGGGTCAGCACTATCACCAGAGGCAAACTCAATACAATCACCCCGATTAATTAAGTAAAGCATCACCGCACGACTTTGAGGTAAAAGAGCCATCAGTTCTCGCAAATGCTTTTGTCCCCTTATAGTCTCTGTATCAGGAAACAGTGCTAATTTCCCATGCGCCCAAGTTGTATTTTTGACTTCGAGATAAATATTACTACTATTTTCAGATAATAAAAAATCAACCCGGCTTTTTTTATCTTGTCCGTAGGGAACCTCTGTGCGAATTTGACTGTAGTTGCCCAATTGTGGAAAAAGATTTTTTTCCAAAGCTAACTTAATGATCCGATTAGACAAAATCGTATTAATACCTACCCAAGTAGGTTCGTTATCATGCACTTGAATCAGTTCCCAAGTGTAGGGTAGTTTGCGACTGGGATTATCACTTACAGAAAGCTGTACCATACTACCAGGAGTGGAAACCCCTGTCATTGGTCCTGTATTCGGACAGTGTGCCGTGACGACCTCCCCAGAAGCAAGTTCAACATCAGCAAAAAATCGTTTGTAACGTCTAGTGAGGATACCTGGATACAACGGTGGGTAGCGGTAAAGGTAGTCGATCATTGGCAAATTTTTTCTTTTTT
>CAZZVG010001224.1:0-2521 GCA_964657295.1 Iningainema sp.
AATTGTTAGTTGTTGGTTGTAAAAAAAGACTCTTAACTCCGTGCCTTTTGTACAGACGCGCTGTTTGAAGCGTCTCTACAACAACTTCTAACTCCTTTCCTAGTGCCCGTTTTGAATAAACGATTCTACCTTTGCTACATCCTTTGGGCTACCAATAATCAAAGGAGTGCGCTGGTGTAGTTTTTTTGGCACTACATCTAAGATCTCTACTAGTCCTGTGGTAGCACGACCACCTGCTTGCTCAAGGACAAAGGCTAGGGGAGCAGATTCGTAAAGCAAGCGCAATTTACCTTCCGGCTTTGGAAGCGTGCCTGGGTAGAGAAACACACCGCCTTGAAGCAATATTCTATGGATATCGCTAACCATTGCCCCACTATAACGAGCACTATAGCCTTCCGTTCTATGGACATAGCGAATATATTCCCGAATCGACTCATCCCACTGCCAAAAATTCCCTTCATTGACGCTGTAAATAGAACCGTGGTTGGGAATCCGGATGTTTTCTTCTGTCAGGATAAATTCCCCCAAGCTAGGGTCAAGGGTAAATGAATGAACGCCCTTACCTATAGTATAGATCAGCAACGTGCTGGGACCATAGAGTATATATCCAGCTGCAATTTGTTTGCGTCCATTGGACGAAAGCAAGTCGTTAGCCTCACCATTATCGATTCCTTCCTGCTGCCGAATGGCGAAGATAGAACCCAAACTGAGATTATTATCAGTGTTGGATGAACCGTCAATCGGGTCATACAGCAAACTATAGCGACCAATCGGACAATTCTCGGGAATATAATACGGTTTTTCCATTTCCTCGGAAGCCAGGCGGCAAACTAACCCGCTTTGCTTAAAAACTGAGATGAATACGTCATTGGCATAGACATCCATCTTTTTGACGGATTCTCCTTGTACGTTCATTTCTCCAGTAAATCCGAGAACTCCTTCCATTAAGCCAGCATGACTAAGGCGACGAGCAATCAGTTTGCCTGCAAGAGCAATACGATTCATCAGCGCACTTAAATCTTGTGCATCTGGTGAAAAGCTTTGAAGTTGCTGTAGGACGTGACGGGATAATGTTGTACAATCACGATCTAAGCCTTTATCTGTGGTGTTGTTGAGAGGCAACTCTAAAGACTCTGGCGCTTGAGCCATTTTTTTATTCTCCCTTGAAATTGGGTATTAGTTTGGTTCATCCCGTGAGTCACAACTTATGTTGCTGCCTCTATCTTAGGAAAGTAAGTCACCAACTGAAGTATGATTTTATATAAACTAAAGAAATGAACGGCTTTTTGGTTTCCTACCGAGCACTATCACTATTTTTCAAATACTGTTTGAGAGAAACTGTACTTAGTAAGCTGTAACTATAAATACTTTTTTGTCTTAATGACTTCAATGAAAGTAATTTATGAAAAGGAGTCAGGAGTCAGAATAACCCCATGTGAAGGTAGGGGATTTCAATAAAGAATTTTGTTTCTTTGTCTCCACGGATAAATCCGCTTGCTCTAGACCACGATTCATCAACTCCTACGCACAGAATACCCAACTGAATTCTGGCGACTGACTCCTGAATTCTTCAGAAGTAAAAGGTTTATTGACTAAATACCACATTGAACTTGACGTGGTAAAACCGACAAGTTAAAATCGTGAACTGGCAATTAAAACTTGTCGGTTATATTAATTCTGTTGAGAGATTCTCATTTGTTTCTAGTAAATTTCAGCTTATGCCTTGCATAACTAGAAAACATTTTGCTAAGATTGGAGTCTGGTAGATTTTAAGAGTATTGTTTTTTCTTCCAGTTACCTTCTCGGTTATCCTCTCGCGGTTTAGCTTTATTGACCCTGAGTTGACGTTCCATCCATTCAGCGCCATCAAGTTCTGTGATAGCAGCATCTTCTTGAGAATCTTCACTCATTTCCACAAAAGCAAAGCCGCGCAGCCGACCAGTTTCGCGGTCAGTAGGTAAAACAACTCGTTTAACCTCGCCGTACTCAGCAAATACTTCTTTTAAGTCTGCTTCAGTAGCGCGGTAAGAGAGATTTCCAACGTAAATAGTCATGTGGCTCACATTAGTCGCAACGGAAAGCGATGAGTCCAGCCTGAATTGAAAACAGGTAAGACATACAGCAAGTCTTGCTTCTGTCTTCTCTGATTCATTTAATGGCAAATTTTGCCGCAAGTAAGCAACCGATCAGGTCACACTATTTGCGACTTTACCAAAGATCGGGCGTAACTTCGCCTACAGCTCGAATATTAGCGGATTATGACATTTTTTAAAGTGTTACATATTACAAATTCTTAAAAATAAAAATTATATTTTCTTATAGATATGAAAATTAATATAAGAATTATATATATTTTTTATGCTAGCTATAGCGGATTTCAACTGAGTGAAGTATATCTGTAGGAACTTTCAGTGAAATTCACCCTGACAATTTGGTGTAGCATCACAAGGGTTAATGGGGAGTAATTTCTTCCCCACTACCCATTGCCAACTATCAGATACGCACGGACTCAGTAGGGGCT
>CAZZVG010001225.1:0-2513 GCA_964657295.1 Iningainema sp.
TCATTTTTGCTTCCTTTCTCATGGATAAAAGCATTATTCTCAAACCCGTTTACTCTCAAACTGTACCGACACCAGTCGGCTTGAAGTTACCTAAAAACTGGTTACTCTCTTGGCATCAGGTAGCAACTCGTGAAGCACTGCGCGATCCAAACATTGACGTGGTGTTTAACACCGCTATGACGGGCGATGGTAAGAGCTTAGCGGCATATTTAGAAGTGCTTCAAGGAGAGTGTTGTGTTATGGGACTTTACCCCACCAACGAACTAGCCCGCGATCAAGAAACGCAGATTAAAGGATATATTGAACAGTTCCAACCTGTCAACAATCCGCGAGTCGTGCGACTCTCAGGGGCTGAGTTAGAAATTTATGCGGAAAATGAGGGATTGAGAAAAGGAGCTGCGATTGCCACCCGTACCCATCAATCTGAAGTTATACTCACCAACACTGATATTTGGCACTACTTACATCAAGGTGCTTATCTGATTTCAGGTGATAGTCCTGATAAACTATGGGGACGGATTGATAAAGATTTTGATCTCTTCATTTTTGATGAGTTTCACGTTTTCCAAGCTCCGCAGATTGCGAGTACAATTAACACGATGCTGCTAATTCGCTACACCAATCGGCGGAAGAAATTTCTATTTCTTTCAGCTACGCCAAACAGGCAGTTAATTGAACGATTAGAAAAAGCTGGATTCCGGTGCAAGCAGATTAATCCTACTGAGGAAAATAAGTACGCTTTCGATCAACCACAAGCACAAGGATGGCGGCAGGTATCGCGAACAATATCGTTAACTTTCATTCCTTTAGAACCGACAGTTAAATCTTCTGAAACCTGGCTGAGAGACAATAGTCATCTGATTTTGACTCAGTTTCAGCAGTATCCAGGTAGTAAAGTTGCTATTATACTGAACTCAATTGCTGCAGTCAAGCGCTTGACACCTTTTTTTAGAAAACTTTTACAAACTGATGGTTTGACGGTAGGAGAAAATACGGGGCTGTCAGGAAAAACAGAAAAAGACAGAAGTCTGGCGGCAGACTTAGTTATTGGTACCAGCACGATTGATGTTGGAGTTGACTTCAAAATTAATAAATTAATTTTTGAATCGTCGGATGCAGGTAGCTTCATCCAACGTTTGGGACGTTTAGGAAGGCATGATGGTTATGAGAAAGATGGTAAGCTGATTAAATTTGAAAGATTTAGTGCTTTTGCTCTTGTTCCTAACTTTCTGGTGGAACGGCTGTTTGAAGGGGAGACAGCAGCTTTAGAAGTCAATGGCATTTATGATCGCCCCTTCTTTCATGGTAAGATAAATGAATTATATCGCCAAATTAATGATTTTCAAGGCTACTACCGCCGTTGGGGCGGTGTGCAATCAAGACTGCTGTTTAGTAAACTAGGCGATCGCACGATTCAACCACAGTATGCACAAAGTCGCGAAAAGTTCCGAGAAGTCTGCGAACAGGTATTTGACATAAGGCTGAATTCTGTAGCAGCAAAAATTAAAAGATGGGAGGAAGACTGGCGACAGCTATCAGGTAAATCAGGAAAAAAAGTGGGAAACCCCATTGCGGAGGATGCTTGGAGTTTCCGAGGTTCTAGTGCTTTGCTGTGTGGATTGTACGATTTAACAGAGGAAAACGAGGCAGATAGGTTCAAAACCTACGATTTACCGGGAATTTTAGGAAATTTGGAAATTGAATTGTGGACAGAAACTGCATTTATGCGATCGCTTAAGGAAACTGCTGCACGTACAGCTCAACCCATTCCTAAAGGAAGATTTGCACGCTGCCTAGCCTTCATGAAATTGCACTCCTACCGAGAGGAAAAGTTGAATTGGAAGTTTACCTACTCTGATAACTTGCAACCGATTGCTGATGCATGGAAAGTTCAAGTTCTCAAGGGGGTGGAAATTTGGCAACCAGGAAATCGATGGGTTGGGGAAATTAACAAACTGCTGAAAAATCAGGGTTTGGTTTGTTACGTGATGCATCGCCCGGTGTCAGAAGTGCGGATGCGGCTACGGCTACCGATACACTTCCAGATTTACCCGATGAGCGATCGCAACAGTGTTCACGATGCCACTGCTCCATATTCTATAGCGATCGGTCAGTCAGCACTGCTGCTGGATACCCTTGCTTACTGGCTTAAAAGTAAAGGAGATGAGCAATGGATTGTTTGAGGTTTCAAGCCCTAATAGGGATTCCGGTTGATACTGTCGTGTTAACTTAAAACTTAAATATCTTGGAGATAAACAATGGACGAGCAAGAACTTTTGGAAAGGATTACTGTCAACCCCAAAATCTTTGGGGGTAAGCCGATTATTCGGAATCATCGTCTGGCGGTTGAGCATATTCTGGGGATGCTGGCAGCAGGTGATACTGTTGAGACTTTACTGGAGGGTTATGCCTGGTTAGAACGGGAAGATGTACAAGCTTGTTTAGTCTATGCTCGTCGGCTAGTGGGGCATGAGCGAGTTGAACTCTTAGTTGTGGAGTCTTAAGAGTGAAGC
>CAZZVG010001226.1:0-2512 GCA_964657295.1 Iningainema sp.
ATCTAGATCACAATTTATTTGTCTTTATGATTCACTATTGAGCTATAAAACTATCTCTATGCTGATTTATCATGTCTATTTTTATACAAAAAATCCCCAGGAAAGTGAAAATACTTCCACTTAATAGTAGATATTGGGTTTGTATCATTTCCCTGTTAAAAGTGAGGAGAATTGTTGTTCTTTGTCGAGATCTTAATAAGACAAGCCCAAAAGCAGTAAAGCTATAAATGAGCAAAATTTTTTAAAAAGTATCGTTTTTGATATAACCATTAACTGATCGTTCGCCCTTTTTACTATTTAATATATTTTTTTAGTAGTAGAGATAGAAAAAAGTATACTTAAATACTTTTTATCAGAAAAGTATGAAAATCTTTACATAAAGACCCTGGAAAAATAAAGATTTAGCAAAGAGATTGATGACAAATGGGTGATGTCAAAGAAAACAGATTATGGTCGAATACATTGTAGGTACTTAACCCTTATCTAGAGAGCCGATACTAATTGTCTAAGGCACTTACCAGTAAAGAAATATCCAGCCGGATGTCAGCAACCCAAGCGCGAGCGAGCTTCGTGCGCGCTGGGTAGAGACGACTCTATCCCCGCCCCGAGAGGCAAGCGACTAAGACTCTCGTTCTAGAATGATCGTAGTGGAGATCCCTAAGTAGCTGAGACTTGTAGAAGGTTCATCCTATTCATACGCGATGTGTTCACTGCTGATAGATCAAGGCTTAGATAAAATTAAGTTTAAAGTTCAACGAATTTCAGAGGATTTAAAGATGCAATCCGTACTTACCTGTCCAGAAATTACAGTTATTTCTCCTCAAGGCACCTTAAATGCCTTAAACGCTTTAGAATTCGAGCAAGAGCTGACAAAAGCGTTAACTCAAGAAAAAAAGACACACTTGCTAATAAATTTAGAGCAAGTAGAATTATTTGATAACGCTGGTTTAATGGCATTGGTGTCAGCATTTAAGCTGAGTCATAAAATGGAAAGAGGCTTCGGTCTTTGCGGTGTTGGCCCCTCCATTAAAATTATTTTTGAATTGACTCAACTTGATCGGGTTTTTCAGATATTTGTAAACCAAGCGGCTTTTGAAGCGGCTTTTCTTTCTTTGAGAGATATAGAGCAAATATATGCTTAAAAGATTGTTGGAGAGCCAGGAGCTACAGAGATCTCAAAGATCTGCTACTCACTATCCAAACTGTATACCAAAAGACATACTACCTGATGCTGACAAGTGAAATATATTATATAGCTGTGGGAACGGTTGAATGCTAACAATTTTTGAGTGAAAACAATTGGTTGTTAGGAAACACCTAAATAAATGCTAAGGTTGGAGGTGTAATGGTAATTTAAAGTAGCTAAAAGATAGCAAGCGTGACTGTTGCAGTTGAAAAATTAATCACACAGGATATTTTAAAGCCAGCTCGTTACCTAGGTAACGAGTTCCTAGCAGTACACAAACCTTGGGAAAAGGCAACGATACGCTGGGCATTGACTTACCCAGAAATATATGAAGTTGGTGCGTCAAATTTAGGGCATATCATTTTGTATAACATTTTGAACGCTCAGCCGCGCCAGTTATGCGATCGCGCTTATCTACCTGCACCAGATTTTGCGAACAAACTTCGAGAGACAGAGACTCCCCTATTTGGAGTAGAGTCAAGGCAATCGCTCAGAGAATTCGATATTTTGGGCTTTAGCCTGAGTTACGAACTAGGAGCGACCAACATTTTAGAGATGTTGGACTTAGCGGGAATACCTCTGACTTGGCAAAAGAGAATGAGCAGAGGTGAAGTTGGGGAGAACAAAGCCGATGTGCCTATTTACCCCTTAATATTTGCGGGTGGACAGACGGCGACATCGAACCCTGAACCCTACGCCGATTTCTTCGACTTTTTCGTACTCGGAGATGGCGAAGAACTTTTACCAGAGATTGGCTTGGTTTTGGAGGAAGGCAAAACAAACGCTTTGAGCCGAGAAGAATTGTTGTTAGACTTGGCACAAGTACCAGGCGTATACGTTCCCAAGTTTTACGACATGATTAAGGATGGTTCAGTTCATCCAAACCGTCCAGATGTGCCAAAACGAATTTTGCGCCGGGTGGCAACTCCAATGCCTGCATACTCAATTGGGTTGTTACCTTATATAGAACCAGTACACGATCGATTGACGATTGAAATTCGACGCGGTTGTACACGTGGATGTCGCTTTTGTCAACCGGGAATGCTCACCCGCCCTGCACGGGATGTGGAACCAGAAAAGGTTGTTGAAGCGATAGAATCAGGAATGCGGCAAACTGGGTACAATGAGTTTTCCTTATTATCCCTAAGCTGTTCTGATTATTTGTCCCTACCTGCAGTCGGGATGGAAATCAAAAATCGGTTGAAAAATGAGAATATTACCCTGACTCTACCGAGTCAACGGGTAGATAGATTTGATGAAAATATTGCTAATATTCTGGGCGGTACACGGCAAAGTGGACTAACCTTTGCTCCAGAAGCTGGAACC
>CAZZVG010001227.1:0-2511 GCA_964657295.1 Iningainema sp.
CGAATTGTGACTTGATTTGGCTCTAGTAATTGGGTGCGAATATAAATTCGGGGATGATGCATTTTCAGTTGTTTTTTTGTTGCCCACCGACCTCTAACCACTGAATCTTCTAAAGCATCAATCGCATTCGTTAAAATATTCATAAATACTTGATTTAGCTGCCCAGCATAACATTCAATTAAGGGGAGGTTGCCGTATTCTTTGAGTACCTCAATTTTTGGGCGCTGGTCAGTAGATTTGAGGCGACTTTGGATAATCATTAAGCTACTATCAATTCCCTCATGGATGTCAACCGCTTTCATTTCAGCTTCATCTAAGCGTGAGAAAGTCCGCAGGGAAAGCACAATAGCCCGAATCCGTTCTGCTCCCATCTTCATCGAGTTGAATATTTTGGGTAAGTCTGACCTCAAAAATTCCAGTTCAATGAGATCTGCAAACTCCTCAATTGCCGCCACTGGTTGGGGATAATGTTTTCCGTAGAGATCTAACAATGAAAGTAAATTTTGAATGTATTCATTGGCAGGGTTGAGGTTACCGTTGATAAAGTTGACTGGGTTGTTGATTTCGTGTGCCACACCTGCTACTAGTTGACCTAAGCTGGACATTTTTTCGCTTTGAATTAACTGAGCTTGGGTGTGTTTTAGTTTGTGTAATGCTATTTCTAGTTCTTGTGTTTGCTGTTGTAAATCTGATAAAGCTTGTTTGCGTTCTGTGATATCTCGGAAATACCAAATTCTGCCGTAATAATCTCCTGCAGGCGATCGCACTGGCGCAGAATAACGATCAAACGTCCGTCCATCCTTCAGCACAATTTCATCACGGCTGCTTTCATCTAAATACTGGTACAGATACTCGACTTTAGCGAGAAATTCTGCTGGATTCTCTACTTGGTTTAGCACACATTCTAGGACTTGCATATCAGCCGTCTGGTGGAGTATTGCTGGAGGTATTTGCCATAAATAAGAGAAATGTTGATTGTATGATACAATTTGACGATTTTCATCGATAATCAGAATGCCGTCGATAGAAGCTTCTTGTTGAGCTTGCAGCACAGCATTACTACGGCGCAGCGCAGCTTCTGCTCGCTTCAGTTCAGTTATGTTAGTAGCTGTGCCGGTTGTACCTAAAACATTCCCAGCTTCATCCCGCAACACCATCGCATTACATAGTAAATTCAGCTTTCTGCCATCCTTTGCAAGCACAACAGCATCGTACTGAAAGACTGACTCTCCTGCCGATATAGTGGGCAAAATTCCTGGTTCCTGAATTTGTTCAGGCGGCTCAAACTCACTACAGTGACGACCAATCATTTCTGCTGGTTCATAGCCATAGATGCTTCTCACTGCCTGATTCACAAAAGTCCAATATCCTTGGGCATCTACTGACCAAATCATGTTCTGGGACGCCTCAACCAAGTGACGGTACTTTTTCTCACTTTCCGTTAAGGCAAGTTCTGCTTGTATGCGCTTGATGCCTAAGGAAATCTCGTTTGCCGCCAATTGCAATGCGTCTAGGGCTGATTGTGTCAGAGTTTGGCGGGCAAACATCGCAATGACGCCAATGAGATTTCCGTCCAAAATCAGGGGATATCCTGCAAAAGCAACCATGCCTTCCTGCTTTGCCCATTCTTGATTGCCTACACGCGGATCATTGAGAACGTTATTAGTCAGGTGAGGTTGACGTTCTTGGGCAATTAATCCAATTTTGAACATCCCGACAGGAACACGACCGTGGGGACCATTAATATGAGTGTACATTCCGGAGCTAGCTTGCAGTTCCAGTACGTTTTCTTGGGTATTCAGTGTCCAGATGCGGGCAAAGGCAGCATTAACGTGGTTGACTAGAGCATCAGTACAACGCTTGAGAATTGGTTGTAGTGTCTGACCTTGGGTGATAGCAGTGTTTATTTCTAAATGCAAAGCTGCTAAACTAGCTTTTTCCGCTAGTTCAGCTTCTACCCGCTTTTGCTGTGTGAAATCTCGAATAGTCCCAACTAAGAAATAATTACCTCGCTCATCCTCAAACAAACATTTTTTGGTCTGGATAAAGTGTGCGACGCCATAGGCATCTGTAAAAAATTCCTCATTTTCATCAGTTATGCCTGTAGTGAAAACCAGTTCATCTTTTTCCCAAAACACATCAGCTTCCGCTTTGGGAAAGAGATCGTAGTCAGACTTGCCTATTAATTCTTCTCGGCTATGCCCGATGAAATTACAAAAGGCATCGTTAAGTAGTATCCACTGATGTTGGCGGTTTTTGACAAAAATGGGGTCAGATATACCGTTGATCATCCGCAGTAGAAACGCCAGCGAGAAGTTTGGCTGCTGCGTATATTGGTGGACAGACGAGTCCTTGAGAGATTTAGAATCGTTCATACGCGAAGTTGGATCTAAAATCGAGCTAAACAAAAGCGGACTCGCTACGCGTGTGCCAGCCTAAGTCGTATTTATTATTCCCAGGATTTTGCCTTGAGTGTACGGCTGCGCAGAATTCGTAATTCGTAATTCGTAA
>CAZZVG010001228.1:0-2500 GCA_964657295.1 Iningainema sp.
AGAATCCAAACTTAACCGCCATCAAACGGATGCCTTAATAGATAAAGCATTCCCAGCAGTACCATATTCAGAAAACAAACACGTCATGGTTAAAGGGGACGCATCCCCATTTAATGGTGATATTGTTTACTGGAGCATTCATAAAATCCAACCACTACGATGGGGCGACAGCCAAAGCACTCAATAAACAAAACCATACATGCGGACAATGCGGACTTAAGGAAAGCAGATGGTGAAGATATACATCTTCATCACGTAGACGGGAATCATGATAACTGTCAGCCTAAAAACCTTCAAGCTATCCATCAATCCTGTCATCAATACGTCCATATGAGCTTGGGAGTTTGTCGGGAGCCGGATGCACCTAACGGGGCACGTCCGGTTCGCTCCGGGGAGGGGCGGGAGATAATACGGGGGAGCGACCCAACTCAATGCCTTAATGACTCAGTACTCTCTTCAGCGACTGACTTCGCCTAAACTTTTGAATTTGGAATTGCTGATCTACTACTGAGAACATCTGTCGTTAGGATAAACATACCCTTCTACTCGAACGTAACGGTAGCCGTATGCTAGAGCAGAATCCTCACCCACAGTGGTTGCTGTAGTAAAATTATCTTCTCTGGCGTCACTGTAATATAACTTCAAGGGAACTGTTCCTGGCTTCTGATCAGGATAAACATACCCTTCTACTCGAACGTAATGGTAGCCGTATGCTAGAGCAGAATCCTCACCCACAGTGGTTGCTGTAGTAAAATTATCTTCTCTGTTGTCACTGTAATATAACTTCAAGGGAACTGTTCCTGGTTGCTGCCTAAGAAGAGCACATCCTTCTACGCGAACTGAAAAATAGCCATTATCGAAAGCACTCTCCCGACCAATATCGGTTCCTGTAGTAAAATTATCGAGTCTAGAATTAGAGTAAAAAAGTTCCAGAGGAGTTAATTCTACTTGTGCTGAAGCTTTTTGAGCAGGCTGGGCAAATGACAAACCAACTGTTAAAGCGGCTACAGACACGGAACTAGCCAAGACGCGAGACTTTAGTTTTCCTAGCATTGTTAAGCTCCAACTTTAAAAATCTGATTTCACTTCAATATTATGAGTCTATGAAATTCACTTTAGTATTTCAAGGTTTTCAAACAGATTCAAAATGCATAACTACACGACTTATGTTTTGATGAGCCGAACCTTAAACATTCGATAAACAAGAGGTTTGCTCTTACGAATTAAAGTACTGTAGTGTCTCTCGATAGTCCAAAAGATGCAATTTCAAAGTGAAGTTATGCTTGTTGGCTGTATATAAAAAATGATGCCTGAACACAGCACGACGAGTTGAAAAAGCCGCATTTGTAACTGTTTGCTAGATTAATGCTAAGTTTTATAAAAGTTGTAAAATTGCCGGACTTTTGATTCAGGAAAGTAAGGAGTCGGGGCAAATATAACCAAGCTGATACCATGCTGTCCCTACACTGATTTGGTCGGTTGTTGGGACATCTAGTTGTTGGGGTGACAATGGTTTCTGAACTGTTGGCACGGGTAAAAACTGGCATCACCGTGCCAAAACCGGAAAATCGTATGCTAAGCCCAAAACTGTTTCTCTATCTACATTCCAGCTATCGTTATGACCATTGGTGCAGAGTAGAGGTTAAGTAATTGGACAGGAAACAACGCTGAACTTATAAATACGCTTATACATTTAGATTTCGCGCATGAACGCATAAACTCGCTTGTTACTTATAAAGTTTTGTAAATGATTAGCAGGTTTTGGGTAGAAAATGCACGAACTTTGCGGAGTAATAGCAGGTGTTAACTTGACGAACACTAATTGTGATTGACTGAGAAAAGAGTGCTGCTGTTACAAAGCTTAGGGGGAGTGCGATGTTTGGGACTACTCGTTGGTTTTTGGGGATGGTGATGGGTAGTGCGATCGCTTTGTCCACAAATTGCGCTTCTGCCCAAATTACTCCCGATAGGACTAATAATTCACTTGTCTTCCTTAATGGGAACACCAGGATTATCACTGGAGGAACTTTAGCTGGAAGCAATTTGTTCCACAGCTTCCAACAGTTTTCTGTCCCCACTGGTTCCATAGCTCGGTTCTATAATGATCAAAGCATTCAAAACATTATTAGTCGGGTAACGGGTAAGTCAGTCTCGAATATTGATGGTCTCATTCAAGCTAACGGCACTGCCAACCTGTTTCTAATTAATCCCAACGGGATTATTTTTGGGAAAAATGCCTCACTAAACATTGGTGGTTCTTTTGTAGCGACAACTGCCAATGCGATTCAATTTGGTAATCAAGGCTTTTTCAGTGCTTCTGCTCCAAATACTCCTGAACTGCTGACGGTCAATCCTTCCGCTTTACTATTTAATCAAATTCGTGCTGCATCCATCGAAAATAACTTAGTCGCAGGTTCCGTTTTAAATCCATCTTCTGCGTTTATAGGAACGGGCTTACGTGTACCAGATGGCAAGAGTTTGTTGTTGGTAGGCGGTGATA
>CAZZVG010001229.1:0-2498 GCA_964657295.1 Iningainema sp.
CATTTCAGTGATAGAGAAAGCGCTCCCGTCCGAACAACTAAAGCGCTCTCTATTCCAAACATATCGAGATCTATATTCTTTTCATCCAGTAAAATGGCATCGACGGGTTCTTCCAAAAAAAGAGCAATGGCTTCAGCTTCACCTGCATCTAACTCTATTTGCAACAGAGAAACCAGAGACTCATTGGCTACTTTGCTTACTGTGAACCATGTAGCTGAAGCGACTTCTTCTGCTCCTGGTTGACCTGCTCCAGACCTCACCACTTCATGCCAAACTGCTTCAGGTAGCAAAACTCCGTCTGGAAATCTCTGATCTTACAGCGAAAGTTGTCCAATCCTACTTAAAGCAATTAAAACAGAAGAATTGGATACTGCTTTCAACCTAGAGACACCAAAGTTGCTAGATCGGCTTCTAATTCTTCTAAATCATAACTACGAACTACACCTTCACTACCCAACAACTCATGAAATGCCCATTTGCTCATTTGAGCCAACTCACGAGCTTTGCCAAAGGAAAGTAGACTTTTTTGATATAATCGCAGGGCAAGCTCTTGACGCACGCAAGAAAGGCGTTCATCTGGCGGTACTCGCAACGCCTCTGCTAAGTCTTCACAAATTTCTAATACCAGTTTGCTCATACCTTTCACGCAAATTTTGGAGGATGCTTCAATTCTACTAATGTGTGAAGGACTCAAAGTTTCTTCCACTTTGAATCTTCTAGAATGAATGTGTGAAAGCAACGCGCTTAAATGATAGGATGAAGCACCTTGACATTCAACAAGCAAATAGTACGCTTACAACGCTACTTGATGAAGCGATCGCAACTCAAACTGAAATTGTCATTATCCGGAATGGTATCCCTGTTGCTCGCATTGTTCCTAGCGACATAAAATCGGACTCTACTCGGAACTATCCACTACGGGGAATGCCTATAGCGATCGCCGAAGATTTTGACCAACCCATGCCAGAACTTTGGTCCGCTTTGGGCGAATGATTTTGTTGGATACCCACGTTTGGCTTTGGTTACTCCACGATCCTACCCAGTTATCTAGCCAAGCGCAAGCCATGGTTGATTTAGAGGAACCACAAAACGGCTTGCTAGTGTCAGCTATTTCGGTATGGGAAATTGCAGTTAAGTCTAGTATTGGAAAATTAAAGTTACCTTTACCAATTGATGAATGGTATAAGTTGGCGCAAGCACATTCAGGCATTGTGATTGAGCCTTTGTCTCCTCTAGATGCTATTGCTAGTACACAGCTACCGGATAGTTTTCACAAAGACCCTGCCGATAGAATTCTGGTTGCGATTGCAAGGCGATACAGAATTCCTTTAGTGACTTGTGATGGCAAGATTTTGAACTACCCTCATGTGCAAACAGTTTGGTAGGCGCGAGGGCGGTTGCAATCATAGAATCATTTGAGCAAGAGTATTTCTAATCTATAGCGGATTTCAACCGGATGAAGTACAGCCACAACGTAGGGCCGAACGGCAGGAGCGCCCCTACAACCCTAAAATTGTCGCGGTAATTGCTGAAGAAGCGGAAAAATCAAACGTTGAGGCGCTCAAAATGCCTAACGCATACCTGATACTTCCTGTCAATACGTAAGTCAGAATTGCCATGTTCGCCCCAAGCTTTTGCTGTTGTCCCCCAGTCATATGCAGAACCACCGATGAGGTTGGGAATCGGGTTGCCAGTTAATACCTGAAAGATGAACGATTTCTGTGGGTGGCGTGAGTGAGGTTGCTTTCCCGGACGAACATTCGAGCGAGGGTATCGATAGTGGACGTTTATAGCTATTTTAAGCTAAAGTTGTAATGAGTTTGTTTTAGATTAGGCTGAGACAAAGCAAGCGTCAAGCAATATAACAATTTCTGGTATCAGCCTGTGATTTCCGCAGCAATCAAAAGTAAAAACACAGGTGGTAGATGAAAAAGTACGGTGTGCAAAATCTTTAGATATATAAAATAACAAACATTCAAAAGGGAAAATTAGCCCAAAAGTTAAAAAAGTTATTATAATAATATGCAAAAACAAGCACTATCTATAAAACCAATTCGTTCCCTGGAAGATGCGCTTGAGCGTTGTCAAACGCTGGGTATGCGCGTTAGTCGTCAGCGTCGCTTTATTCTAGAACTACTTTGGCAAGCAAACGAGCACCTCTCCGCTAGAGAAATTTACGATCGCCTGAACCAGCAAGGTAAAGCGATCGGTCATACTTCTGTCTATCAAAATTTAGAGGCTTTATCTACTGAAAGTATCATTGAGTGTATTGAACGCTGCGACGGGCGTTTATACGGCAATATCAGCGATTCTCACAGTCATGTCAACTGTCTAGATACAAATCAAATTCTAGATGTTAATGTGCAACTGCCAGAAGATATAATCCGGCTGGTCGAAGAACAAACAGGAGTGCGGATTACTGACTACAGTATTAACTTTTATGGCTACCGCAAACCACCAGAAAGCTAGTACCGCTCCCTTGGAATTAAAAATTAAAA
>CAZZVG010001230.1:0-348 GCA_964657295.1 Iningainema sp.
ACTCTAATATTGCCAATCATTAAGTATAACGTAATTGCTAGCAAACTCGATACACGCCAGTAAATCATTAACAAGCGTTGCATCGCCTCAGCTTTTTGCACAAAGGTCCAAATCAGTAATATCACAGGAATAATGACTGTAAATATCAGCGCCAATCTATAGTCCATCCAGACTAACCAGCGAAACCAGACTTCATTGTCCATAGTTTTTTTTAATCAAGGAATACGCTTGATGGTAGAGGATCTGAAGAATTTGCTCGAATTGTCGGCATCAAGCTCAGGCACAAGAAAAGTCATGGCTTAAATTTACTCGTCATCCCCGAGTAAAATTTTGATCTGAGGAAATCCC
>CAZZVG010001230.1:358-2497 GCA_964657295.1 Iningainema sp.
GGATTTCCTCACCCCTCCGGATGACGCTCGTTCGCGCAGCGTCTCCCCTTGGGAGAAGACTCGCTACCGCTTCGCTAACGCTAACGCCAGTCCCCTACGGCGGGAAACCCGCCTGTAGGGCTGGACTCACAGATCACAAATTACAACACCTTCTAGTCTTCATAAATCCTGCACTCATCAGCATCTGGATTATCATCACAGTACTGCTGTAAAGAGTTTTTGGGCTTAACTTGACGTCGGTGAGACGCATCTGCTTGCATTTCTTCTACTGCATCCCAGGCTGCAGCACACTCAGCAGAGTTGCTACCCGAGACATCACAGACAGAACGAGCTTGTTCAAGTTCTTCTTCGATTTTGGTTTTGGTTTGCTCTTGCATGTTATTCCTTGCTTAGTTTTGTGTGTGTTGTTGATACTAGTATAGAAAAACTTCAAAGAGAACAGTTTGTTGCACTATCTATTACCATTCTACTCATTTATCTGCTAGGTTGGTATTTCATCCTCATCTAAGCATAAGCGCCCAGAGTGCCGTTACTCAAGTGGTTCGTGAAACCGAGGGTTGTGTAAATCTTCATAGATGAAATATAACTCTAACAAGTCATGGGGACCGATAGCTAAATGCGAAGAATGCTTAATAACTAGATATAGTAAACTTTCGGATCGATACTTTATTCACCCTTATCTTTTAAGATTTGATCGGGAATCCGAAAAAATAGGAATTATACAATATCCTTATATGTAGTTAATAATAACCTTATGTAACAATCTGGAGATAGATTAAATCAACTCTCGTGGGATATCAAGGTTAGCATCAACATTGTGTATGATGCATTTAATGTCTTATAGGATGGAAACATCAAGAAATACTAGCCGTAAAACTCATGGCAGACCAAATGCAGTGGACAAACGCCCTATCAACCCGTCCTTCTTTAGAAGCGGCTGTTGCAGATGTGGTACAACGGGCACGTTCTTCGTTGACTGCCCCTGCGGATTTAGGGCTGGTGTTCATTTCGTCTGCTTTTACGAGCGAGTATTCCCGGCTGATGCCACTCCTTGCCGAAAAACTTTCAGTGCCTACGTTAATTGGTTGCAGTGGTGGCGGTGTGATTGGGACTTCGCCGTGGGGACAAACTCAAGAATTAGAAGCACAACCAGCCTTATGTCTGACTTTGGCACATCTTCCTGGAGTGAATGTTCAAGCCTTTCATGTTTTGACAGAACAATTACCCGATTTGGACGGGCCTCCAGATGCTTGGATCGATTTAACTGGTGTGCCTCCGTCACCGACACCTCAGTTTATCTTGCTCTCTGATTCTTTCTCATCTGGAATTATCGATTTATTGCAGGGGCTGGATTATGCTTATCCCGGATCGGTAAAAGTGGGGGGACAGGCAAGTAGTGGTGGTATTGGGGGTCGCATTGCTTTATTTTGTGATGATCGCTTGTATCGGGAAGGAACGGTTGGCTTAGCTTTGAGTGGCAATATCGTTTTAGAAACAATTGTTTCCCAAGGATGCCGACCGATCGGCAAGCCTTACCAAGTCACAAAAGGCGAACGCAATATCGTCTTGGAACTTGATGAACAAGTGCCACTGATGGTACTACGAGATTTGATTGCCAATCTCAGTGAAGAAGATCGTCTACTGGCTCAGCACTTTCTGTTTGTGGGAGTGGCAATGGATGAATTTAAGCAAGATTTGCAGCCGGGAGACTTTTTAATTCGTAACATTCTAGGTGTAGAACCATCAGCAGGAGCGATCGCTGTTGAGGATTTCGTCCGTCCCGGACAGCGCCTACAATTCCACCTGCGCGATGCTAAATCTTCCGCAGAAGACTTGGAATTCCTCCTTTTGAGGTATCAACAACAAGTTTCCACACCTAATGCCTTTGGTGCTTTGTTGTTTTCCTGTATGGGGAGAGGCGAAGGATTGTATGGAAAACCCAATTTTGATTCTCAAATCTTTCAGCGCTACCTCAATGATATTCCGCTCACCGGCTTTTTCTGTAACGGTGAAATTGGTCCTGTCGGTGGCAGCACCTTCCTACACAATTACACTTCTGTATTTGGAATTTGTCGAGAGCTGCGTGGGGGGCGGGTTTAATAGAAAGAACATCAAATCCACCACAATATCTGATAAAAA
>CAZZVG010001231.1:0-2493 GCA_964657295.1 Iningainema sp.
TAACAGCATCACCATAATGCCTTGGGTGGAGAACAGGCTATCTAACGGTAGGGAAGGCAAAAAAGAGCCTAGAGGAAGATCAAATAGTAACTGGCTGACATTAACTGCTATAACCATGAAACGTTAAGGTATCTATAAGTGAGTCGATGAGCAACTCTGTGAATAAGGACTTTAAATTTAGTCTGTAGTTCTATTGAGCCAACACCGCGAACTAAAGTTACGCGGATTCAGGCTAGAAGTTGGCGTTAACTTTTCGTCCGATCCTGTTTGCATAGGACGACTATCTGGTTAACGTTTTCTAGCTTATTGGAGAACCGCTCTGCCGTTATACCAGGACACGGGGTTTCGGACTAGCCTACTCTTCTCGCGGTTTAAATCAACGCTTTCATGTCTCCAAAAAGAACGACTCTGTCCTTGGGAACAAGTCCCTACATGTAAACTCCCTGATTTCTTGTCCAATCAATATCCCAGTACTTACAACCGTGGATTCTGGACAAAAACAATGTGGTTTAAGCATTTGCTTCCCAGTCAGAAACTGTGTATCTTATCACCACTATTAGAATTATATCACGGCAGTTAAAACTGCACGAGCCGTCAAACCACCCCGATATAAATACCGGATGAATGTCAATCCCTTTAATTCCTTGACATTCATCCTTCTCAAGAGCTGAGACGCTGACGCTCGGAAAGCGGAGCGTCTCCCTTAAACACAGTAGATGGGTATAAGCCAATCAGTAAAAAGTTGATAACTGAGGAGCCAGCACTGGCTCCCGTTGAGGCGACTGGCGTTGCTGAGTGCTAATGACTACTTAATAACATAAAATGTTAGCAACAGATACTCCTTGACAATTGTGCAAATTCCTCATTTTACCGAAGCTAATCACCCCCTGGTTAAGTCACTATTTCATCACAGCGATCACGAACTACTGACGCTGTTTCAGCGCCATTCAGACTCTGGCAAGTATTTTACGGCGATTTTTTGTCGCTATAGCCCAATCGTTTACACCTTGATTCGGCATTCAGCGCGATCGCCTGTACAAGCTGATTATCTCTTTGCCCTCACCTGGCGACATATTTACTATCAACTTGGTGGATTGGATTTAAGCATCAATCAAGCTGGTAAGGAGAGCCTCACCCTGCAAAATTGGTTGATCAATATGACTGCCTATTGTATCAATGAGACGGAACTCCCCCCGACAGAAGCCATTCATTATTCTCTCAAGACAACTTCTCCGCCGTTGTGGTGTTATGTAGAGCAAGCATTGGATCAAATGCCACCAATGTTGCGATTGATTGTCTTGATGGCTCAGACTTTCCACTGGAGCGAAACTAGAATTGCCGCTTATTTACAAGCCGAAGGAGAAGTTATGACTCCAGCCGATGTAGCCAATTTTCTTCAAGAAGGTTATCTTATGTTAGAGGAAAAACTACCAGCAGATGTTTGCGCTATATACTTAGAAGAAAATAAATTTTCAGCTATATAAGTAATAACACGCATAAAATAGTTTTTTTCTTGTAAAGCTTAGCCAATTTCCGCAACCCGATATTATACGGGAAACTCTGATGAAACGATGGCATTTATTATTAGAGGTAAATTACCTTTTCCTATTAACTTTTTTGCTCAGCCCCATGACAGTGACTGCTGCTGATATTACTGAACAACTTCACCGTCCTTTAAATAACTCAGTTTCTCAACAATCACGAGATGAAGCCGACAACCTAGTGCGCTTGGGAGAAGAACAACTTAGCCAAGGGAATTCTAAGAAAGCTATTCAGTCGTGGTTACAGGCACTAGAAATTTATCATTCCATCGGTGATCTCAAAGCACAAGGAATCACTTACGACTTTCTTGGTAGAGAGTACGTTCAGTTAAATCGTTTAAAAGAGGCAGAAGATACACTGCGCCGACGCTTAGCCATCGCCCGAGATGTCAATGATTTTCAAGGGCAAATTTTTGGACTCAATAACATCGGTTCATTACTGCTTCAGAAAGGAGAACCAGTTGCAGCTTCTCAAACCTTCACAGAAGCATTAGAAATTTCTCAAAACCTCAAAAATATTGAAGGTGAGGGACTGTCTCTTAGTAATTTGGGTTTGGCAACTGCAAGATTGGGAGATTACAGCAAGGCAATTAAACTTTATGAAGCAGCTTTAATTTTCCGCCATCGCTCTGGTGATCGCGTTGCTGAAACGAATACCTTTAATAATACAGGTGACGCATATCTGGCAATGGGAGATTATCCAGATACAATTAGCACTTATGGATCGGCTCTGCAACTAGCTAAAACTACTGGCGATCGCATCAGTGAATTACGAGCTATCGACGGTTTAGTAACAGCGCATCAAAGTGTCGGGCGCTATGAACGCGCTTTTGACTTATTGGAAGAGCGACTGGCGATCGCCAATCAGTTACAAAATCAGCGAGAACAATTAAAATCTTTTGAGTCTTACGCTGAACTTTATGGACACATGGGTAACTATCCGACTGCCCGT
>CAZZVG010001232.1:0-2488 GCA_964657295.1 Iningainema sp.
ATGAGGGGTATAATGACAGCATCTTTTGTGCCTTCAAACTTTTGTGCTTGATAATAATGCTCAACTGTTAACCAGTGAATACCCTTAATTTTGATATCGTGGAGAGAAAAGTTGGAAAAACAGCCATAAGGTTGCCAAACTTTGTAAAAGTAGATAGTCATTGGGAAAATACTCTTTTATCCACTTCTATCATCACCATATAAGCTAGCAAGAAGTCGAAAATGGTCATAAAATAAACCTAACTCCAGTATCTATTAAAACTTCATCACTGTGCACAGAGTTCTATCATCAGAAAAAGTTAGAAGTCAGAATGAACCTAGCACACAGGGCGTTGAGAATGGAAACAAATAACGAGACAAGCAACCAAAATGCACCGCTGATTACTGCTGGGGTTTTCCTTGGTATCGGTCTTGGAGGATTCTTTGATGGCATTGTACTGCACCAAATTCTCCAATGGCATCACATGTTAAGCAGCATTCGACCTTTGACCACTCGTTCTAATATCGATTTAAACACGATTTGGGACGGATTGTTTCATGCCTTCGACTGGGTTGTAACTGTTACAGGTGTTGTATTGCTGTGGCGTGCCGGAAGACGCGATCGCATTTCTTGGTCATCAAACATCTACTTCGGCTCAATACTAATCGGTTTCGGGTTGTTCAACTTGGTAGAAGGAGTTATCGATCACCACATTCTCGGTATCCATCATGTTAAACCAGGACCAAACCAGCTTTTTTGGGATCTGGGATTTCTTGCCTGGGGTGCGCTTTTTGTTATAGTTGGCTGGATATTAGTACAAAATAAAAAGTTAGGAGTTAGGAGTTAAGAGTAGGGGCAGGTTTTACCTATCAATATAAAATAGGTATATTGTCGGATAAAACCTGCCCGTACAGGAGTTATTATTCCCCATCCCCCTCTCCGTTTCCCCCCTATGTCTACAGATTCTTTTGAAAAAACAAACTGGGGCTGGCAGTTTTCTCAATTTCAACAACAAGTGGGAGAATGGTTAGAATACCAATTTTCCCGCTTTAATTTGAATTTGCCAAGTTTGCCAAAATGGTCAATAACTCCTTGGGTAGATAAATTACTGAATCTACTTTTTTGGGTTCTCCTTAGCTTATTCTTGGCTTGGGTTATTTGGCTACTGTGGCGAAAATTCAGTCCTTATTTAAATTTAATGTTGAGGAATCGTCATACGACTCCTGGTGCAAAAATTGCCGAAAGCGAGTTATCGGTAGGACTTTTGTTAGCGCGATCGCAAGAACTTTATCGTCAGGGTAACTACCCTGAGGCTTGTCGCTGTCTTTACTTCACAATGCTACAGTACTTGCACGAGAAATCTATTCTTCCTCACAAACTCAGCCGCACTGATGGAGAGTACCTACAGTTACTGCAAATGTCTGTGACTTCGATGCAACCTTATGAGACTTTGATCACAACTCACGAGCAAATATGTTTCACTGATACCGAAGTAAATCGTGAAAATTACGAACAGTGTCAGCAGGCATATCGGGAGATAGCTGATGGTTGATAGACGTTTCATCCCCTAGCTTCTAAGCTAGGGGTTCTCAGGCTCCCATGTTGTTTTGATAGGACTCTTACCATTAACTATTAGCTATTAGCCATCGACCATGAAACGATCAAATCAGCTTGCTTGGCTTGGGGCGATCGCCTTGGGTGTTATAATTATACTTACTCTCCTTGCGGGACCGACAAGCAGCAAAATTAATAGTGGTTCCACCTATAGCCGCGCTCCGGATGGCTATGGTGCTTGGTATACCTTTATGCAACAGCAAAGAATTACTATTCAGCGCTGGCAAAAGCCCTTTGACAATTTAAACTTAGAAAAACGCCCAATTGTTCTGATACAAGTTACGAGTCACCTGAGAACACCGACTCTAGATAGTGAAGAGCAAGCATGGGTAAAAGCTGGCAATATGTTAGTCCTTTTGGGTGTACAAAAGCCAGTAACTGCAGCGAACTTTAGCACCCTACAAGAATCGCTTAGAGGAAATGTTAAAATTGATACTAAAAGGCGATTTGTCGGTAAGAAAGAGGTTTCTTTAGGCGATCGCTTTGGTGCTGTGGTTTGGGAACAACAGTACGATAAAGGTAAAGCGATTTTTTCGACAACTCCTTATTTAGCTGCCAATGCCTATCAAGACAATTTAAGTAATTTCCAGTATTTATCAAGTTTAGTTAGCAAAAAAGACTACTTAATACTTATAGATGAGTACATTCATGGCTACAAAGATCCCAGTGTAAGAAAGAGCGAAGGTAAAGGTGATTTATTCAATTATTTTGCTCAAACCCCTTTGTTTCCCGCATTACTGCAAGCAGCCATGCTACTCTTAGTGCTGATTTGGGGAAAGAATTGCCGCTTTGGGAAACCAGTAGCTTTAGATACTGCCCCAATCATTGAGAACAGCGAAGCTTACATCCAAGCATTGGCAGGAGTGCTTCAAAAAGCAGAATCCAGCGACTTTGT
>CAZZVG010001233.1:0-2487 GCA_964657295.1 Iningainema sp.
CCCCAAAATGGGATGGGGTTTGTATGGTTCTTCAAGTAACTTGCGTTCTTCCTCCGAAAGCACCAAATCTACAGCCTCAACCGCTTCTTTGAGATGTTCTATCTTGCTAGCACCAATGATAGGGGCTGTCACACCAGGTTGGTGCAACAACCAAGCCAGAGCAATTTGTGCTGGTTTAACACCGTGTTTTTGAGCTAAGTCTACAACGCGATCGACAATTTGAAAATCTGACTCTTGATAGTAGAGATTATGGGCAAAATCATCAGTTTTTGCCCGCACAGTCTCACCGTAGCCTTGCTTTTGTCGATTTCCTGCCAGAAAACCCCGCGCTAAAGGACTCCAGGGAATAATCCCAATTCCCTCAGCGCGGGATAAAGGCAGCACTTCTCGTTCCTCTTCCCGGTAGACTAGGTTGTAGTGGTTTTGCATGGAAACGAAGCGAGTCCACCCGTGTTTGTCTGCCGTATAGAGGGCTTTGGCAAATTGCCATGCGTACATACTCGAAGCCCCAATGTAACGTACCTTACCAGACTTAACGACATCATGTAGTGCCTCTAAGGTTTCCTCAATTGGTGTCTCGTCATCCCAACGATGAATTTGGTACAAATCTACGTAATCTGTCTGTAGCCGTCGTAACGAAGTATCAATACTATCAAAAATATGCTTACGCGACAGTCCCCGATCATTGGGACCATCACCTACTTTATTGAAGACTTTGGTAGCAATAATTACTTGTTCTCTTTTGGCAAAGTCTTTGATAGCCTGTCCTAATATTTCTTCGCTGACACCCAAGGAGTAAACATCGGCGGTGTCAAAGAAATTAATGCCCAATTCTAAAGCCAGTTTGATAAACGGGCGACTCTCGTCTTCTTCCAGCACCCATTCTCGCCATTGGCGCGATCCATAAGTCATCGTACCAAGGGATAGGCGTGATACTTTTAATCCGGTTTTACCTAGATTGACGTATTTCATAAAGCTGATGTGAGGATATGTATATTTTACAAAACTACGATTGTGTGCAAGAGATTGTGAACTTCGGTATCTGAATTATTTAGTAGCCAGCGTTTTTATCTACGATATTACGTAAAGGCTGATTGTGACGATAGCGTGTCAAATTGTCGAGAAAAAGGGCTAAAGATCGCTCTTTCACTCTTGGGGAGTGGCCAGAACAATGCGGCGTAACAAAAACATTACTCAGGGACCAAAATGGACTTTCTGGCGGCAGCGGTTCCGTGAATAATGTGTCTAAAGCGGCACCAGCAATCTGGTTTTCTTTAAGTGCTTGCAACAAAGCGGGTTCATCTACGACTGTACCACGCGCAATATTAATGAGATAGGCATCGTGACGCATAGAGTGCAGTGCTTCTGCATCAATCAGCCCCTTAGTTTCCTGTGTTAAAGGTGTAGCAATCACAACATAATTGGCTTCCGGGAGGAGCCATCGCCATTCATTTGCACCGACAATTTTATCAAAGTTGGGCAAAGGTTCGGCGTGACGGCGACTTCCATAAGTTCGCATTCCAAAGGGTTTAGCACGGGCAGCAATTTCTTGTCCAATACCGCCTGCACCAATAATTAACAGCGTAGCATCCCACAAATCTTGGATTTGAAAATTTCTTTGCCACCGATGTTCTGCCTGCAAACTGTACAGTTGGCGTAACTGCTTGGCATGAGCTAGCATATAAGCAATGACAAATTCAGCGATCGGAATAGCGTGTACTCCCGCACCATTGGTCAGGATGAGATTGCGTTCTAAATAAATGGGTGTGAGGATGTGATTGACACCCGCGTTGGGTGCATGATGCCAACGCAGTTGCGGTGCTGCTGCCAAGACTTTATGTAAGGTATTAGGCTTGAGAAAAAACCAACTAAAATAAACTTCAGCATCAGTAGCATCACCGTCTATATCGCCTTCACTATTCACTCGTACAACTACTGTATCAGAAGGTAAATGAGGCATGAGTTCCTCAGCGACTTCTACAGGTAATATAAGTTTCATAGGTTAACTCAATGTAAAATATAGCAATCCTAAATCATTAAGATTCCCGACTTCTTAGAGAAGTTGGGAATCTTAGCCTGACGATTTTCACAAATCAAGGCGTGCAGAAAAAACCGACTTTTACTATCCATTATCTATTGGTGTGAAGTTGCTTTTCAAACAATTCCGTAACTTTAAGCCAAGCATTCGCAGCAGATAAAGCATTGTAACTACTACGATGGTTGCAGAAAAACCCGTGTTCTCCAGGATAGTGGAAGACTTGGTGAGGAATTTGATGTTTCTCTAACTCTGCTTCAATTTGCTGTGTTTCCTCTTGGGGAATTCCTGCATCCTCAGTGCCAAAGAAAGCGTAAATAGTACCCTTGATATCTGGAGTGCGGGTAATCGTAGGGGCACCACCACCTGGAGTAGACTTTGCGATCCCGCCACCGTAGAAGGAAGCTGTCGCTTTGATTTCAGGTAGTGTTGCCGCTAAGTATACAATATGT
>CAZZVG010001234.1:0-2485 GCA_964657295.1 Iningainema sp.
GCGATCGCCAACTCTCAGGAATTTTACTTACAACGCTATGCCAGATTTGCACCTGTTCCTGCGTAAGCAATCCAATAAGATCCCCGACTTCTTAAAGAAGTCGGGGATCTGTGGGCAAACGCACCTTAAAGTGTCATGGACTGCCATAAAAGACTAATGTCCGTAGTTCAATGCTCTCTCGGTGCGGGACATCTGGCAGACTTGTAGGATCGTCGAATGCCGTGTGGGCGGCAAACCGCGAGACTCCATTCTCCGCAGAGTCGAAGCACTTGATGAACAACGCCTCGTTCGGTTGCATTTGTGGAAAATAGAACCAGCGGTGTGTTGGATTGTACGTAATCGCGTAAGTTTCGCCAACGCGATCGCGGTACACGAGATCGCCAGCCACAAGATCATTAAAGGCTATACTTTGTGCATCGCACACTGTCAAAGGTGACTCCTGGATTGGGGATGCGATCGCACGCCAAATGTTGATGACAGAAAACCGCTGTTGTAGCAGTGCGTCAATGTCATCTATTCCTCGTGCTGCTAACTCCTTACGTGCCCGAGTAAAACCGGATTTGGCAGTAAAATCATTATGTACGCGCTTAACAGGCTCCCTAATGTCGTTCTCACCCTGTTTGTAACGCTGTAGATTACGAAGGGTATGATCGAATACCACTACCTTCGTTGCACCCGTCACATCTTTTAACAATTGCTCGGCTTCCGGATAGTAGACTTGGCGTATTTCGTCTTCGTTGTAAAAGTCGCGGACGCTGCTATTATGCTGAGTAAACGCGAAACCTTCTCTATCCAAAGAGATGTTTTGTGAGATAGAACGAGCATTATAGATCGGGAGCTTATATGTTTGATAAGTTCCATTAGATCGCTTAACGCCTGCTGGTGGTTCGTAGGTGTAGTTGAAAAGTTTTTCTGCCATCGGGATCAGATAATTGAGGTTAGCCTCTACGTATGGCAGATCTGAAGAAATTGGTCTATCTAAAACTTGGCTATCTAAACTCATAAGTTATACCATTTTGGATTTTAGATTGTGATGGTCGGCTATTCTAGCCTGCTATTTCTGGGCAGCACTAACAAGAGTAGGTTCACCGAGAATTTTGGTAAATCGTTCCAAATAGTACGAAGTAGGATTGGCAACTGCCCGAATTGATTCGCGATCGCGCACAGCATTCCACCATGTTTGCAAGCGATGTGTTTCTGCTGGCAGTGTAAAATTGCGGAAGTGTTGCAGGAGGGGCAGGCGTTCAAACCAAGGGTAGAAACTGATATCGACTAAACTGAACGTATCCCCTAACCAGTATGTACCGTTACCCGACAGCTTGCCTAATCCTTCTTGCTCAATGTACAAGAGAGCTTCGGTAAACTCTCGTCGCCCCTGTTCCTGTTCGCTAGTAACTTGACTGCGTAGGAATTTGTTAAAAGCAGGTGCTAAGCGAGTATTGGCGTAGTCAATCCAGATGCGGGCGATCGCTTTAGTTCCTGGCTCGTGGGGTAATAAGGGTGGGAGCGGGAAGACTTCATCGAGATATTCATTAATGATAGCAGACTCATAGATCTCGATATCCCCATGTTTGATAGCAGGGACTTTACCATAGCGAGAAATCTGTGTGAACCCATCCGGCTTATTCTGTAAGTCAATTTCAATGGGGGTAAAGTCGATTCCTTTTTCCAGCAAAACAACACGGGTTCGTTGAGAGAAGGTAGAGCCTTTGGCAAAGTAAAGTTGGATGTTGCTCATCGAATGATTTCCAGTGTAAGTGTTGCGTCGCAGACTGTTTGGGATTGCACGACTCAAACGACAACCTAAATAAAGAAACGAGCTGACTTGACTCTTCACAGTCAAATAATCTGAATGGCGAGTATCTACGCCAGATCAACTATTTATTACTGTTTATCTGTCAGCTTACCGTTCTTTACTAAAACCTAGTATACAATCTTTTCGCTCAGAAAACCTGTCATGTCAAAAAAATATGTAATACTAATTGTTAGATAGTCTAATAGAAAGATTTTTGTAATATGTTATACTAATCTAGATTTAGGAAAATTCTGTCTCCCTTAGGATAGAAAAATGGAAGAAATAACACGTTGCCAATTTATCGCAACCGCTACCCCTCATTTAATCAAGGCAATTCGCAAGAGCTTCCCAATCATGACATGCCAAAGCGGCTTGAGAATTTAATTCATGGGTATTGGTCTTAAACCAAAAGCCAGTTAAGGAGGACTTGATTTTGGATGAATTTCTATGGTAGCCTTTGTTCAGCAGAAAGTACGATTAACCGATAAAAAAGCCGTATATTACGAGTACACAGTGTGCTTGTCACTCTGCAAAACCATAGTTGGGCATGAAACGAGAGTTATACCTGATGCTAAAAGACTGGTTTGAATGGCACGACCTTTACAATACTGACGCAAAATTGCAGCAGCGCTTGCAAATCGTGCGGGAATACATTTCTTATAGCTTGGATGCATCCCCACCAGGAATCAT
>CAZZVG010001235.1:0-2485 GCA_964657295.1 Iningainema sp.
GTAACATCTTCGCCGTCAGCAGAAGATGCAATGCTATTTTTCTACAGCCAAGTTCTGGGACTCACTGAAATTTCTAAACCTGAGACAAGCAAAGCAAATGGAGGTGCTTGGTATGTTCTAGGAAATATTCAGATTCACATTAGTACGGAAACAAACCCAGATAATGCAGCATCTAGACGGCACATTTGTTATTTAACAAGTGATTTGCAAGCTTTTCAGGAACACTTGCAGGTGCATGGTGTGGAAATTTTACCAGATAACCTACCAGTACCAGGACGCGATCGCTTCTTTTTGCGCGATCCCGGTGGAAATCGGATAGAAATAGCAAAAACGAACAGTTTATCTTTTTGACACTCTCTGTTCGTGCATGAGCGGACATTGTTAACACTTTTCAGTCAAAAAGATCACCGTATAATTTGAGCCTAATTTCTGTTGCAGATGGACTCACTTTCGCTCTTAAAATGTTTTTAGCTATTACAACTGACCATTGACAGGCAAATTAGATGATTAGTGGGATTTTTGAGAATTGCGTCGGGTCGAATGATGTTGAGATGAGCCTAAAATATTGGGCTGAGTTTGGCTATCAAGAAGTCAAGAAGGGACAACTGGAAGCAGCGCAGGCAAAGTTGCTTTACGGTCATGCATCAAATTTGACATCGCTGAGACTGCAAAATGGTAACTCGTCGGAACACGGACTGGTACGGGTAATGTGGTGGTCAGAACCGCGTAACGAAGGTTTAGGTAATACCTTGCCCGTGGTGGTAGGTAGTCGTTGGTTTGCTTCTCTGACGAAAGATATTTACGCGATCGCTGATGCTTTTACTGATGATACATCTCACGGAGGAGACTGGATATATACTGAACCAGTCCGCGCGATCGAAGGCATCGGCAATGAGGGAAAGAGCTTGTATAACCGCTTTGTCGGAGTGCGGGAAATGTTTGTCATTGGTTCGGAGACGCGACAGGCGTTTTTCCAGCGATACAATTATAATCGCCCTGGTTACGGCACAATTGATCCGAGTTCCCCATTACAGGTAAGCGAGGGGACTCACTCCAGTATAGTTACTGCTGATCACACCTTAAGCTCTTTCTACAGCGAGGTTTTTGGACTTGTGCCCATGGCGTGGAATGGTAAGCAATCTGGCTATAAAAATCCCTCGACTCGTCAAACTTTAATGCTAGAAGACGGGCAAGAGTTTTATCTTTCGGTTTTTTCTTCTTCTATTGCTCTTGCAGGCGCTTTGCAAATCTACAGTCCACTTTACTCTACCCCGAATAAATGTGAATATGCGCAACCAGGTTCACTTGGCTTGAGTCTATTTACTTATCAAGTTGAGGATATTTCTGAATTTCATGATCGCATTAGTGCTAGCAATGCTACGTCAGTAACTCCTATCATCCCGAATGAGTTTGGGGAGCCTTCATTTGGGTTAGTGTCACCGGATGGGATGTACTGGGCGATCGTTGGTCATTAACGATTTCAGAATCGAAGCTGCAAAATCCTACTTTTTCAGGCTTCATTCAAAAGAAGCTTAATTTCTTGCACATTTCGACTTAAATCTGAATCTATCATTTGGTAGCATTTGCATAGATAAAATAGCGCTCTGTCACATTTACATTAGCTTTGAACCCGACTTGCATCAGCTTGTTTTTAAGTTCATCAGGCTGATAAAAAATTTTCACAATCTGAAATTCTTGACCATCATTTAACTTACGGCTTTTATAGATGCTGCCATCATCATTAAGGATATGATTATTAGCTGTGGACGTAGGTTCAAAGCGCGAGTCAATAATAAATACTTGTCCACCAACACGAACAGATTTGTAGACTTTTGTCAAAAATGATTTAAGCAATTCTGGTGGTACATGAGATAACCAGAAAGAGAAAAATACTAAATCATATTCAGCATCGGGTTCCCATGCAAATAAATCAATTTGGCGATATTCCACATTCGGTGAACTTAACTTGCTGCGATTAATTTCATTTGCTTCTTGAGAGGCATCAATTGCAGTAATTTTCTGGCCAATATTTAACAGTTCCTGCGTCCAGATTCCCGTTCCACTAGCTAACTCTAAGATTTCCTCAGTGTGTCCAACTTTTTGTAAAGCTAGTTTGACAACATCAATTTCGTTGAACCACTGCTGATTACTGTCCTCACCGCGATTAAAACGACCAATGCGATAGAACCATTCATCATATTCGTTGGCTCTGGCGCGATAGTAAGCAATTTGTTCTTGAATAATTTGAGATGTCATTGCTAACGTCCTTGCTGCTTGGATCAACATCCTTCTAAATTTTACTTTATAAATCGGTAATTCGATTCGTATATCGTAGTATTATCTAAATAATTCTATAGCTTGTTCTGATTTTAAGGCGATCGGTGATTAGCCGTTGCTAAGGGAATCGCATAGTTGCTATTGTCATTTTTTTGTGGCTTTCAGTTCAATTACTTATTTGCTATTAGGTGATATTTTAACACATAAA
>CAZZVG010001236.1:0-2485 GCA_964657295.1 Iningainema sp.
CAATAATCTGCCGTTGTCCGGGGCGGAAGTTGTCGTAGCCAAAGTAATGTTTTAGCGCTTGTTCTAAATTGGAATACTGAGCCATTGTGAACAGGACTGTGAGCGATGCTATCTGTACATTATGACATTAGCAAAGTCTGTTGATTGACTCTTTCGCCCAAAGCAAACTAAGAGACAGGCAAGCCGTATCGGACTATCTGCTTCAATAGACCTTTTGCCTGGTAAAAAAGGTATATAGGATGATAATATCGATTAATAATCTCTTCCAAAGCTTGGGAGACTTCAAAATCTTTGACTTCGACTTGGGACAAGTACGTTTTCAACCACTTCAAGTAATTTAAATGGGTAGGATTCATCTGCTGAGTATGGTATTTACCTGTTTTCTTCGCTATGGCACAGGTGGAATCTGGATGCTGTCGATACCTATCCCAGCATCCACTTTCTACAAACACAGATGTTTGTAGACACAGCTTGGCGAAAAATACTTGATCATCGAACATACCTCGGAACATTGGTTCAAATCCACCGATGACTTCGATAACCTCACGTCTAATCAGAACACCACAAGTGGCAGGTGTTTCAGCTTGTCCTCTTAAAAAGAGAGTGAGCAGAGTTGGTGGTTCTATCATAGTATTCGGCTGGACACCCAGTTGGCGTAGGCGATCACGTGCCATATCTTCAGGCTTGTGTGTCCAGCCATGCCACATGTGAGTAGCTCCATAGACCATACCAGCTTCAGGATGTTCATTGAGAATAGCTACCTGTTTTTCAAGTTTGGGCGGTAACCAGATATCATCAGCGTCTAAGAAGGCAATGTACTCTCCTTTGGCATGACATAGACCGAGATTGCGTGAAGCACTTATTCCTAGATTCTGGTGGTTTTCGTGTTCCAAATAGCGAACTTTCTTAGAGTATGTTTGTACATATCGTTGACCAATTTCAGTGCTTTTATCCGTTGAACCGTCATCAACTAACAAAAGTTCCCAGTTGTCATATGTCTGGTCAATCACACTTTGAATTGCTTCCTCAATGTACTTCTCAGCATTTAAGAAGTTCATGATGCCAGAAACCAGTGGTTTTTTACTCATGGCATTTTCCTTTGATTAAATTAATTCAAGCTATGATGAACGTCCGCTTAGATCGTGAACCACTCCGACAGGCGCTTAGCAAACTCCTGTCCATCCCAATCCTTGACGACAAAGCGGGGTAACTTGAAGCGATCGCTGCGTCGTCCCACCGACTTCGGGACGGTAGAGCAAGCACAGCTAAATCCAACTTCTTGCACAATGCTGGTGGTTTCTACAGAGTAATTTCCATGAGGATAGGCAAAACTCATCACCGCATGCCCTAACATGTCCTCCAGTTGAACTTTGTTTTCCTGGATTTCTCGTTGCTGCGCTGCTGCTGGGAGCTTAGAGAGAAACGGATGGGTAACAGTATGAGCACCAATTTCAATTAGTCCCCCTTCCTCTAGAGCACATATTTCTGGTGGCGTTAGCATACGATGAGTTGAGCGCACCACTGACTCAGCACTCGCCCAAATTAGGATTTGGTCAATAACCCGCCATCTTTCCTCTTGGGGTAAGGCGTACAGCAGTTGATACAGTGAGTAGTAAAGAGAATGGCGAACGTTGAGGTTATCCTTTTGCAAAAGACTCAAGTGACGATCTCGTCGATCTTCAACCTCGCCATAATTAGCCTCTGTACCTAATTCCCACTGGTACCTGATACCATCAATGTTCAAAGAAAGAATATTTGGCAATGTCTCTGGTTGCAGTAACAACCTGTCCAATTCATCTGACCAAAACTCCCGCTCTTGCACCATCTATCCCGTAGTCAGAAATATTGTGGCAGGAATTTCGTAGCGTTCAAGCAACGGTTTGGCATTATACAGATTATCGGCGTAACCATCATCAAAGGTGATAACGATCTGCCTGTGTGGACGATTGCCATCTTGAAGCGTCTGGTTTAAGTGCCCCAGCCGCACGACAAAGCCTAATTTTTGCAAAACCTCTAAGTGTTCGGCAAAATGACGTGGACTAACGCACAGCGACCAGGGATCAGAAACCACTTCCGCTACGCGGTGGTAAAGCAGGATGAGTCCTCCTGGCATCAAATGATTCCGCACTCGCCTCGCTACCTGCCACAATTTACTGATTCTGGGTATCCTCACAGTGCAGCCTCTGGTATACTTAGAAAAGGGGAAAGTATTTTGAAATTATGCCTACTAGCATCAAACTGTAAGGTCATTATACGCAGAGTGTCAAGTGACTGGCAAACAATTGAGTAAAATTTTGAGCATCAATTTTATCTAAGCATTAACTCCAGTGATTACAGTAACATTGGGAACAATTCCTTTCCCTTTTAACCGAGCAATCACTTGGTTGGATGAGCTTCTAAACCAAGGAGTTGTCTCAGAATCTATATTTCTTCAGCATGGTATCACTGATGTTTCTGCGATCGCGAATCATCCTTTAGAGATCGG
>CAZZVG010001237.1:0-2483 GCA_964657295.1 Iningainema sp.
CTACCTAAACAGTCATCTTTGGGCAGGAAAGGAGTGGTCCCAGGCTGGGGAAAAAATTCAACGGCTGCACAATATAAACTGGCTGACCAAAAAAACATCAGTGGACTGTCAGGTAGAGTCAGGATGCCAAAGCCGATTTCAAAAATTGGACTGATGGTGGCGATCAAGAGAGTTAAGTAAGCCGCTTTGGCAGAGAACAACCGTCGGCAAGTGAGATACAACAACAGCAAACTACCTGTATACCAAATCAGTGTTCCCAGGCGGATTGTAAATTGAGAGACAACTCCAGTTAACCACGGACCGAAACCAGTTGTCAGCGCTACAAGAACTGGATGATCAAAATAGCTCCAGTCCAGATGCAGGCTGTAAAGATAGTAGTAAGCTTCATCAAAGGTAGGGTAAAGCCAAAAAGCCAGGAAGGCTCGGAATAACAGTCCTCCAAGCAGTAACAACAGCACTGACTGATTATTTTTTTGAGCCAACCATTTCTCGGCTGTTTGCATTTATTTATAATTCTAATTAAGACTGATTGGATCAGACGAATTCCACCTGAGTATCAGTTCCGGAACGCTTGCGGTAAATTGAGACAGATCGGATGCAGGGATACATAGCAGCATAGCTGCCTTGTCCTGACGGACACGCTGCGCGAACGTACTTCTGCCTATGCCCGCAGGCAACGGCTGCCATCTGTATCGCTCTGTTGGAAAAAAGTTGGCGATTTACTGAAATTCTCTTAAGTGAACTCCATTGTGCTATAAATTCTAAGTTCAGTGTTTTCTCTGTTTGATTAACTAGCAAAAACCTGATAAAACAAAAAAAACAAAATGCTAATAGCTAATGATTAATGGCTAATTTATAATTACAAGTGAATTAAGAATGCACAATACAATTGAGTTAATTAGAGCCATCATAAAGTATCTTACTGACGAAGATTCTCAGAAAAAAATTCTGATAGTTATATTTCAATTCATCATAGTCAAATGCCTGTTCGATATCTATGATAACTTTATGAAATTGAAACCAAAAGAGAAAGACACTGATACTACAGGAAAAATTTACGTTCCCAGTTACAAACGTAAAAACAAAACTTATGTAAAAGGTTATTATCGTCGCAAACACAAGTAAACATTTAGCTATCAGCAGTTAAGGAGGTCGGCGTTGATCTGATACCTGACACTAAATGTTTGTGAGTTATTCTTCAATTCTTGTATTGCGTTCTATACGACTCAAAAGATCGATAATTGCTATCAATGATTGCGTACTAATGTATACAGTAAGACAAGCAACTAAAGCCCATATTAAAGTAAATAAAGTTATAAACCTCAGTCCATTTACGCCTGATGAAAATTTTGAAAGGCTGATAAAACTTACAGTAATATAAATTGCTACTAAACAATAACCTATATATTGAATTACTTTTAAGGCTGTAATAAATCTTGTATATAGTCTATAATGATTGGAAATACTAGGCGGTGAATTGCTGCTCATAAATATGTCGATTGTATGAAAGTTGATATGTTAGGAGATTGCCGACAGGAATCAGAAAGAATAAATATCGTGTTTGCTGATATTTTTTGGAGATTAAACCTTTTCCTACTTCCTGCCTTGCCTCCTAACTTTGTTGTTATGCGCCTACAGATTCTTTAGCAGCGTACATTACCTCAACACTGATGATATTGATATTGCGTTCCCGAGCGAATTTCTCGGTGTTGCGCTTGACTTTTCCACGTACAAATCCAGGAATCTTGTTCAATTCTACCTGAGCTTCTTTATTCCAAGAGAGGTCAGAATCAGCAGAAATGCCCTTAGTAATCACTTCTTTGGTATCATGTCCACCGAAGATTTCTAATAGGTGATCTTCCATTCCTAATGTGAAAGAATTGTAGACTAAATCGGCGATTTGATTAGTGCCTTCATAACCCATAAATGGTTTGTAACCAATGGGGAAGTTCTGGATGTGAATGGGTGCCGCAATGACACCACAGGGGATATCCAAACGCTTACCGACGTGGCGTTCCATTTGCGTACCGAAGATTGCAGAAGGTTCGACGCGGGCGATCGCATCCCCAATTTGACCGTGATCGTCGGTAATTAAGACTTCATCGCAGTATTCGCTGACTTGTTCACGGAACCAGTCGGCATCGTACTTGCAGTAGGTTCCAGCCCAAACGACGTGAATACCCATTTCCCTTGCTAGAACTTTGGTTATGGCGGCAGCATGGGTGTTGTCGCCAAACACCACAGCTTTCTTGCCAGTCAAATTCTGACAGTCAATGGAACGAGAAAACCATGCAGCCTGAGATACATACAGAGTTTGCTCTTTAATGTACTCTTCGTAGTCAACGTTCGCACCTTGAGCGTTAATTAATTGCTGAATTTTTCGGATACAACGAGCAGTTTCGACGACACCCATTGGCGTGATCTCTACAGATGGTATCCCGAATTCTGCTTCTAGGTAATGCGCTGCCATTAAACCGAGTTCC
>CAZZVG010001238.1:0-2481 GCA_964657295.1 Iningainema sp.
ATAAACCGTAGTAATACGGCGTTATCCGGAGTAGCTACTACACCAGTCAAAGGTTTACGAAACCTAAGCAGAGACCTAATTTCACGAAACATGTCAAAATTTCAGCCTTTCCCTCATCAGAGTGATGTAACTGAAGAACCCACTCAAGATCAACACCAAGCGTTTGTGGTGAGATTCTGGGGTGTGCGGGGTTTGGTCCCCACACCAACAAGCAACACCAGCCGCTATGGCGGAAATACGGTCTGTGTAGAAATACAAGTCAATGGGAAACGCTTAATTTTTGATGGAGGTACTGGCTTACGCATACTAGGACAAAGTTGGCTGGAACTGCATCGTCCCATAGAAGCTCATTTATTTTTTACCAACTCTCAATCAAATCGCATCCAAGGGTTTCCCTTTTTTGCTCCCGCTTTTCTACCAGAAAACTGCTTCCACGTTTATGGGACAGCCGCCTCGAATGGAGCTTCGATCAAACAATCTCTATGCGATCAGATGCTTCAGCCGCACTTTCCTTACCCTTTACAAGTGATGCAGTCCGAATTGCAATTTCACAATCTCACTCCAGGTATGGTTGTGAAACTAGATGATGTCAAAATTAAAACCGCATTAATTAATCGTCCTCAAAAGTCAATCGGCTATCGAGTCATCTGGCAAGAATATAGTATTGCCTATGTCACAGATTTACACAAAAATTCTGATGAATCAGATAGAGAAAGCATTGCACAGTTAACAAAGGGCGTCGATTTACTCATTGCCAATACCACCTATACTCCGTTAACAAGGCACAACCATCGCGAGTCTAATCTCTCCTGGCAGACTGCTGTGGATTTAGCATATACTAATGCCGTCAAACAGCTCGTCATCTTTTACCACAAGCCAGATGACCACGATGATTTTCTTGACCAAATGCAAATCGAAGTTAAATCGGTTTTTCCCAAAGCTATACTAGCCCATGAAGGGTTAGTTTTATCCGTTGTACAATAAATTCTACTCTTGTACTGGACGAGCTTTGATAAAAATCTGTATTCGCCACCCTAAATATGGAGGTGCACGAAAACTTCCTCAAGAGTCATTTGGCAAGGGTTAAATTACTCGAAGAAGTCCAAAAATTAGGGAATTGTTTCCATCAAGGTTCCAATTTCAGATGATCCTAATGAGTGAGCATTGAGAAGCTAGAGACAACTATTCACCAAATTCCTTGCTGTGTTCGTAGATAAATTTATTGCCTGAGTAAGTTCTTGAAGTTTTTTAGCTACAGCACCACTGGTTAATATTTCTTCTGCCTTAGCCATGCCTGAGCGCACATCTGAACAAACTCCACAGCGCCATAAGTAAAATCCGCCATTCCATAAGGCTGTTTGCATCAGTTCCCCTGGTTTACCTTGCAACACCAATTGCAGATCTGTAAGTAATTCTTCTGTAGTATGAAGAGGCACATTAGTTGTCGTCAAGCCGTATTCACGCGGTGGCAAATGCAAGCGTTCTAATTCCGATCCAAATGTTCTCAATCCAATGATCGCAGTGCGATCGCGTGGTAAATCCCCACTTCCTTCCAAACCCTTTACGCTGGTAAATTTTGCTACCTTCCGCATTTCTAGGGCTTCAAGGAACATACCCTCTGTAGGAGGATGGACAAACCCAGAAATTATATGAGCAACTCCAGCATAAGGACACCAAATAAGTTCCATTGTCGCCAAGGGTGGACGCTTACCCAACTGATCGCGGTACTCCCAAATACTTTTAGTAGCAGGAAAATGTCGTGGTGTATAAACAAAGCCAATTCCCGTTTCCTCTAATACCTGCTGGGTTTTTTCCAAAGGTAGTTCAGTCCAATCCACCCCTAACCCTTGCCAAATATCTACCAGAGGGACACCATATTTTGTCGGCAGGCGCTCGCCACCGTGCATCACCACTGGTTGCCCAACTGTAGCGAGTAGCAAAGCTGTTATGGGGCTTATAGGGGCAGTACGAGTTCTACCATCATAAGGTATACCTAAAACTATAACTGGTTCAGTGGTGGCGATCGCTTGTAATTTTGGACCTACTTCATCATAGGCATCTAACATGCCTGCTAACTCCACTCCAGTAGGACGTTTAATGCGGTGAGCAATGAGAAACGCCCCAATCTGGGCTGGTGTGGCTTCACCTAACAACATCATCTTGGTTGCTGTAGCTGCTTCAGCACGAGTTAAATTTTCCCCTGTATGGTTACCACTGCCGACTTTTTTCAATAATTCTCTAAATATAGTACTCATATTAAAATGTTGGTTGTTCACTTCAGTCTCCTGTCTCCCCACTCCCCGCTTACATCCTGTACAAGTTGCCAAAAGTGCTTGATTGGGGGAATTTTCAGGCGATCTTGAGTTGTTACCATCACGACAGAACGAGTCAAACTAGAACTCTCAGGCAGAAAATCATCATTGCTTGCTAGGGGACGAACTGCTAGAGTTGCGTCACTGCGTGCTTCAATTAATGCTGAGT
>CAZZVG010001239.1:0-2481 GCA_964657295.1 Iningainema sp.
ATCATTCAGCACCGTATCATAGCGTCTTAGTGCTTCTTTGATTTTCCTTAATCCTTTTTTAATATTTTTATCTCCTAGATTTTGTTTTTCTCTGATTTCCTTGTTAGAAGTTAATAAATGCTCTAAGTCCTGAACTACTAATTTAATATTTCTAGAAGTGTTCTGATACTCTTCTATTTTCTGGATACTACCGTATTTTTCCCAATCTTCCTCAACTTCATCTGCTAACTCTTGGTATCTTTTGCTTAAATCCAGCAGGATTTCTCCTAAATACTCCTTTTCTAGTTTTTGTGCATCTGTAAGTATAAATGGTTTGTCTGTTTTAAGTTTTATGCTATCAGGTAAGGCTAATCTCTCTTCTATAAACTGAAAGACTTGTTTCTCCAAAGTTAGCATGTTGTTATGTTGTTTCTTTTCGTGGTTTTTGTCTATTCTTAGCCTACACTGCTAAAATTGGTTTAGCTACACCTTGTAAATAATTTACATTTAGGGTAAGAACATCTAAATTCTGGAATACTTGTACTGTTAGTGAAGCTCTGGCACTCCAGACTACTGATATCAGAGCCGGAACCCTCACTTTTCGGAAATCTACGACAAAGGGGAAACTTAAAACCCTTTTAGGTAAGTCGGGGCAGCGCTTAACCCAGGACTGGCAGCAACTTTTCCCAAGGTACGCTAGGTTAAATACAGCCTCGTCACAACGCCTTGTCTAACAGTGCGCCAACTATGTCAGAAATTATTACTGCTGTCTACTCTAATGGGATGCTGCGCCCCCAAAATCCTTTGTCTCTAACTGATGGGCAAACTGTGCGGCTGCAAGTTTTGACTCTAGAAGCATCCTCTGAAGCCGAACAGATAATTCAATCCCTAGTGACAGCGGGACTGGTCACTCCTCCTCCCCATCGCGGCGATGTTGAGCCAGTCTCAGAAGAAGCGTGGCGTGAACTGACCCAAAGACTGGAGACATCCCCCGGCAAGCCGCTCTCCGAAATCATTATTGAAGAACGGGGTTCAATGTGACCGCCTACTTCCTAGATAGCAGCGTTATTTCCAGCTTGAAAAATCTGTTGTGCGGTCAAGTTCAACTCAGGGAATGTTGGTGATTCTATGCGGTCGTTTCCTCTAAATTTACTAACGCGATACTCATTTTCATCTAAAGAGCAAATCAAAATAGTAGGTTGTTTAGGCTTACCTATAACCTCTCTACCACCATTAGCAGCATAATCAACAATCCAGTATTCTGGTATTCCCATTTCTTCATAGTCGGCATATTTTTTGTGATAATCATCACGCCAATTAGTACTCACTACTTCAACCACTAAAGGTATAGACTCAACTAAAGTAATAATCGATTCCTTTTTCCAAATAGGTTCATTTACTAAGTTAGGTCGATTTAATATCAAAATGTCTGGTGAATAAGCTGATTCGCTTAGAGGTGGTTGAACGAAAACCGTTTTAGGGATAAAGTACGGAAGCTTTAAGCGTCGATATTCTGCTACAATTTCTTCTACCAAAAAACCAACCACCTCTTCATGTTCACCAATTGGTAAAGGCATTTGAACAATTACTCCGTTATGTAGTTCATAGCTACGTTCTGAATTTACGGGATACCATGCAGCGAATTCTTCAATGGTTACTGGTTTAGATAAAGCTTGTGTCATTTGATTTAAATAGGTGAGGGTATTGATTCTTGTCCTAGATTAATTGAAAAATGATATTTCAAACCAAAAGCATCCTCTAATAAACGAAGCGACAGTAATAATCATTGCAGCTTCATGAGAGTTTTAATATGATGGCGATTTTACCGCAATCACTATCTTTTGATCATCATTGCTTTGAAAGTACATCAGCTTATACTTAATAGTATGCCAGTTAAGACTCAGGTGTAGGGCTGCGATCGCTACAAGTCTTTATACTTCCTTGCTCTCACTGAAAACAGATATAAGCGGGGGGGAGATGGACAAGTCATAGCCACGAGAGATTAATAGTTTGAGGCCTCTATTACACGAAAATCCTCTATCGTAGAATTAACAACTACAATTATTGATCACACGTTGGCGCGGATTTCTTTGAATAGACAATTGGGGTATCTCGGCAGGCCTCTTTTACTGAACTGGCCCTCTACTTATATCTTGCACCTAGGGTATAAACCAGGAGTACGCGAATAAAGGGTAAAAAAAATCACATCAGGTTGAGCCAAAGATTACGTAAGTACATGCAATATAAATCACTCATAAAGCCGTGAAATAGCGTAAGCGATAGAGAGAATCGGGACGAATGCTTGTTCAGGCGATCGCTAATTTCAAAAATCGCTATTATTTGCTTTTCTAACCAGAAAATGAGAAAAAGGGGCGTAACTCGTATTATTTATCTAGCAAGAAAAATGGTTTCAATTCTTGCCCACGCCCAAAGCTTAGTTTACACTCTACTGTCGTTGATGCCCTCTACATACCAGCAACAAAACCTTGAAGCAATGTTGGG
>CAZZVG010001240.1:0-2479 GCA_964657295.1 Iningainema sp.
ACCTCAAAGTGAATAAGGCTAAGCCCAAGGAAGACAGAGGTGGTTCGTTCGGTGGGAACCGAGGCTTCAACAGCTTCCGTAACCGCTACTAACCTGAACTACCGATTAAGTCGCCCTCTTTGAGAAGGCAGAAGGAAGAGGGCAGCAGGAGCTGAAGGACCGCTGCCTAAAGACTCTTGATTCGAGGAGGGCAGAAGGCATTCCATTATCGGTATAATCCATCATATAAAACTTCAGCAGAGATGCCTTGCCCGGAGGGCTGTCAAAATCAACGAAAGCAAAGCAAATAAAAGGATTAGGGCAACAACCTATGACAAAGCAAAAATCATCGGCAAATGAAGCGCAGCATATTCACAACTCTGGCACAGAGGCGGTCGAGATGGCTCAGGCGAAACAAGCCGGAGCCGCATTCGAGTGGCATCTTGGTCGAGTGACTCGCTTGGGGAACTTCGAGATTGCTGGAGGCAGAGAAGTGACGATTATTTGGGAAGAAGGAGGCGTCAGTTCACAGCAAGGTGACATCACTGACGAGCAGTGGGAGATTTTTAAGCTGGCGTTTTTGACGACTGGGCGGATTGCCGTGCTGAGTGACCAGTCAGGGGAAGACTGGATGCGTGACTATCGGTGTCTAGAGGCAGTGCGGTAAAAATTTGTCAGCATATTTCCACCATTTTTGTAGCGCCTCGAAAACATCATCACTCTGAGGTAAAGCAAAATACACCAAAAGCCCTTTTAGGAATCGATTCTTGAGGTTATGCCGTTGAAAACAAACTGAGGCATAACCTCGGAAGTGATGAAGATAATGCCTGTCGCCACCCAACAAGGTATTTAAAAGCTTCAAAGCTTCTCACATCGTCTCAGTTGGGGGGAACCTTCGATCTCTAAGTTTAGCGTTAGCCTTTGAAAAAAATGTCGTATAGTGACAGCAGAACTTCCACCACAATCAGAATCACCACATACCACTCTACTCGCTGGCTACTGCTATGCTGCATGAACTCCAGCACCGTTTGTGCAGTTTGGGAAATTAAATCTAGTTTGCGTTCTAGAGCATGGTGACGCTCACGGATTTCGTATTCATCCTCCAAGCGCAGATATAAGTTTTCTAGCTGTGGGGATTCCCAGAGTAACTCAGGCTTATCGATAATTTCTACTTGACCAACAATTTTATGTTGAACTAATAAAGTAGTCCCAAGTTGACGCAGTAATTCTCGGCTCTGGCGTCTACTCCTGTTTTCACGCTGGAGACTAGCTGCAAAGGGTTCAATTTGATCAAATACACCCGCTAGGCTGGTTTCATAGTGAGACAGCACAACACTCTTGGCGAGAATATCAGCCACTATCTGCAAGCGTTCTACACTAAATTCATGCAACGAAATTTTTCCTTCTTTAACTCGCTCACTCTCTGCTACGTTGAGATGAATTTCCACCTCTTCTGTTTCTGGGTTGGCAAAAGAGCCACTAACTTGAGAGGATAGTTTGGTCAAGAAGGCTACCTTTTCCACTGGCTCAAGGTTAAACAGGACAACTGCACCATAGTTCAGCAGTACCGCACAGCCGTGTTCACCAACTGAAACTATTACTGGCATAGTCGCCAAGCAAAGGTAATTCTCCAAGTTCTGTAAGTTAATATTTTTACCAAGGAATAGGGCCTGCGCTCTAAATCTATCTCTATCATTAAAAAGGAGTTTTTGCATTGTCGCCCTATGCTAGATTCTGCTTGCTGAACTGCTCAAGTAGCGATGTCTACGACGGGCTACGCCTACGCAGTTCATGTCTGTTTTTGGAGATCGTTACCATCTCAGCTTACCAATAAATCTATCCAGCACAACCTTAGTAAGGGTTACAGTACTCTTGAAGATCCGATTTTTTAGCTATGCCTATCATTTTAATAACTTTATTCCCCAATTATTAGCTGCCTTTTCATGCTAAGAGGATGTAATGATGTCGCTTCTAATCAGAATTTTTATGCAAGTTGCTATAATCAATTATTTATCAAGCGATCGCGTACTGGCTATAATAGCTAAAACCACCGTCTGGTAAGCTGTATGACTAAATAATTGGTACAGCAGTTCATAAGCCCATTTTTAATAAACGTGATCTTAAAGAGCGGGGATTCAGCATATCAGACGCTCTTGAAATTATGAATTATAAATCATGTTGACATAGGTGGATCTTGTTTACATTTCTACGTCAAGCTTATTTTAGATAAAATTGATTCTGTTGGCTAGGAGCCTTCAGGGTAGCTATCTAGCAAACCTATACATCAGAAAAATCGACAGACTTTAGCTGCGTTTCAATGTTATCTACCGCTTCCGCTCAATGCAAATCAAGCATGGAACTTCTCCTCAAAAATGTCTAAATAATTAAGCGAAATTATTTAGTCTTAATTAATACTGAAGTTTGAAAACGATAAGACCAACAAGTACCACAAGACCTAGCGCTCTCCGAAAATAATTAACGCCTTGAAATAATTCCAGCC
>CAZZVG010001241.1:0-2477 GCA_964657295.1 Iningainema sp.
GACTTTATGGAGGATACAGCTGGCGAATGAAGGGTGAGACCCCTCATCAACGATCAATCAACTATTTCATTGCCAATTGGGACGTGATCTGCCTTTGGCAGCAGCGCTTCTGGTGCGTCCGCTCCGCGAACGCCATCGCACTCTTAGTCTAGTCTCGAAAAGCCTATAAAATCCTTTGGCTGAGGGGTGAGCCTCACCATTCGCCAACAGCATCCTTTAAGAAGTCAGGGATCTGAAATGATTACGAATTAGGAATTCCTTCTTCCCTCTTCTTTTGACGACGTAGTTTCAGTATACCAACTACACCTGCGCCTAATAGAGCGATCGCACTTGTAGGTTCTGGCACAGTAGCCACCTTGCCAAAGTCAACCGCAAAAACTACGTCATTGAAGTCGCGATCTGCTACTGCATCGAGGTTTCCGCCAGCCGTCGAACCTTTTGCCCCAAATAAATCCTCAAACCCAACTAAAAGGTATCGATCATCTAATGAATACGCCACTACGTGATCCAATTGATCTGGGTTCTGAGTTGTATCTGTGCTGTAAATATTTTTTAATCCTGTTGTTGGGTTAATTGCACCCGGATCGTTTGGGCGAGCGCCATTTGCTCTCAACCAGAAGTTGAGTTGTGTGCCGCTAGTTAGTTTACCCAAATCAACATAATCACCAACATTTAAATTCCCATCATCAAGAGGCTTCGCACAGTTATTATTGTTTCCGGTTTTACAAGAGGTGTCTGTAAAAATATATCCGTTTTGGTAATTAGAACTCTTAGTTGCTTCGTAAGCTAGTTGATCGTGATAGACTGCACCGCCATTAACAAACCAGACGCGCACATCATGATCGTCTTTCAGTACGATCTGACTAGGATCTAGTTGCTTGACGTTGCCTTCAGGAATAGATATTCCGTCTTTTTGCACGTAACTCTGGAAAGACGGAATCAAAGATTGGAAACCTGATGTGTCTGTCGCTCTGTCTTGAACTGGATTTACTGTTAAATTTTGCCACTCATTTGAATCTGTTAGTGAGACTGCATTGGCAGAAGATATTACTGAGAATGATCCGCTTAAAGCCGTAACTATAGCAATCAGTCTTGTTAACTTTTTCATCTCAACCCTGGAATTTTTACTGTAAATTTATGGAATTACTCATACTTCTGACCCAAGTAGGTAGTATGTCCGAGCGGAATCGCCAGATATAAAATCCTAATATCAAGCAAGAAATCTAATTCTTATTTCTTACACATGATTAAGGATTACTATACCTACCTTCCACGGATGACCTTCATCCCCCTTAAGAGAGTAAAAGTTACTTTTGTCAGAAATCTTACTGACTTAGTCACTTGTTTGGAAACAAATGTTCCTTTTTATGATATCCATTTTGTAACTTAAGTTTAGGCTGGTGTCGATATTTACAAATACTCTTGATGAATTCTTTATATTACTGGCTTTTATATACCTAAAGGGATATTTATACATATGGATGAGCCTTTGTTATTATGCATTTTAAGTATTTTCTACGAGGACCGCAGTTGTGCGAGCAGATCAAAGTAGATATGCGTAATAACCCGCAATTAGATGTTTTAAGGAATACTAATGTTTGACATTAAACTGCTGGTAGTGGATATCGATGGTACAATCGCTGGACTTTCCAATAGCATTAGCAAACCTGTAAAGCAGGCAATTGTGGCGGCGCAAGCACGGGGTATAGAGGTAGCGATCGCTACAGGTCGTATGTATTGCTCAGCTTTGCGCTTCCACCAGGAAATTAGCTCTAGCCTGCCACTAGTAGCGTATCAAGGAGCTTGGATTCAAAACCCGAAAACGAGCAACATTCATCGCCATTTGCCTGTTTCTAGAGAATTGGCATCTCAGTTGTTGGATTATTTTGAAGAACCCGAACTGCGATCGCTCTTATCTGTCCACTTTTATATCCACGATCAGCTCTATGTTCGAGAACTCACAAGAGAAACAGAAATTTATGCCCAACGTGCTGATATCACCCCGATTCCTGTAGGTGACTTGCGTTCCTGTTTAAAGGATGAACCCACAAAAATTCTGGCTCTGTGTGACGACACAGATGTTATTGATCGGTTGTTGGGGAATTTGCGCTGCCAATACACCCCAGCCGAACTATATCTCACTACGTCTGTTGCCACCTTCTTTGAAGCAACCAATCCCTTAGCAAATAAAGGAGCTGGAGTACGTTACTTAGCTGAAGAACTGCTGGGACTACAATCTGTTAATGTCATGACAATTGGTGATAACTTTAACGATCTAGAAATGCTCGAGTATGCTGGCATCGGTGTCGCTATGGGTAACGCACCAACTCAAGTCCAAGCGATCGCTCAATGGGTAGCTCCTAACATAGAGCAAGATGGAGTTGCCGTAGCAATTGAAAAATTTCTGCTATCTTAAGAATTAATGACCGAACAAGGCAAAAGTTAAAAGTTAAAAGGCAAAAGAAAGAAAAAGAAAA
>CAZZVG010001242.1:0-2475 GCA_964657295.1 Iningainema sp.
CTTTTGAACGCTGAAGCCAAAACGTCCATTACTATATTTTACCCACAAACTGTCTATGGTGCGTAGGTCAGTGCTCTTAAAATTCAAGAGTTCTTCACTTTCAATCCAGTCACCGTCCTTACTACCTACAACTTGCAGCATCACCAAATAGGTTTCATCATCGGCGTCAAGCCAATTTCTCCCGGCAAGCAAGTCGCGGAGTCGGGTGTAGTCAATGCCGCGATCGCTACTGAGATCGTCAGATGGTTGTGGGATTACCTTCACTATTGTCTCCGGCTTCTCCGGCTTCTGCCCAGTTATGCCCCACACCGATACTTTCTTTAAAAAAGCCGAATCGGATCTCAATCCTAAAAACTCTTTTAACCTTGACCACATAGTTATTTACTAAAATTCTAGTAGTACTATCTTATTTAACTAATCCTTGTAGTAGACAGTTAAACAATACACATTGGACTTGGACTTTAATTACGTTTACTCGAATCCTGAGTTATTAAGTTTGTTTTATTAGTTGCCAGCCATTGCTCAACTAGCTGAGCGATCACTTGGCTCATCTTCAACCCACGGATAGCACAGGCTGCGTGAAACCGTTTTTTAATGTCGTCTGCGATACTAATATGCATAACTCTTACAGATATAAGTTGCTTTGAAACAGTATCCATGAACATTGCTACAAATGGACACGTTTCGATTCCAGACAAATATTATCAATTTAGATAGATTTTTGATAGCTGGATGAACCAGAGCGATCGCCCGACCCAGCGCACCAAACGCAACCCTTCTTCACACTATACGAACAGGAGTGCGATCGCACCGACCATCGCACCCCCCATCGCAATCCCCAAGAACCAACGAGTAGTCATACCAGACATAGCACCTCCCAATTTGTAGCAGTACTCAAGGAAGAACCTCTGCTAATTTTCAGTTTTGGGAGTGCATCTTATACGCACAACTTGCCAATTTTTAACAAAACTTCATTAACTGGTTGTAGTCGTGTTTTCGCCCTGAATCAGGGTCTATGTGAATTATGCTATGACATGAATTGTATTACTCCTGCTTGGATTTCCTGCTATCTACTATATGTATTGTTAATCCATCCCAAAGTGAGATCCGGGAAAAGAGAGCTTTTTTGGCAGCACGGAAAGCTTGTTCCCACAAGTCTAAGTTATCCCCACACAGATGCTTAAGCAGTTGCTCACCCATTGGTCCATGAATATTCTCATCAAGGTGGGTATGGCGTTCCAGGTAGAGAGAGAGTTGTTTACACTCAAGATTGGACTCATCTAAGCTTTGAAGAATTCGCCGAAACATAGACGGAATCACATCTTCTCTGCCTAACAGGAAGGTGGCTGCTACCTCATGGGTTGACGAACGAGTTGCTTCCATTGTGGAGAGGACAAATGCTTTAGTTGTTGCTGGAATTGCGGTATTATCAAGGGCTACTTGTACAGGTTTCCCGGACTGTAGCCGATCAATAAAGCTAAGAATGGGAATGGTGTTAGCACCAATCTCCTTCATACCAGCAAGATAAAGGTCAAAGTGGCTGATAAAACGACCTGGGGAAACTTCGTCCGTTTCTTCAGCTAAAACAATGTCGTTGATTAATCGAGCAGAAAAAATGTCTTTTGGCGGAAGCCAAGGTAAGGTGACACAAGTAAGTTGTGTTTGAAGTGTTTTCAATAGGCTCATAAAATCCCATACGGCAAAGCTATGAGATTCCATGAAAATTCGCACACTATTGAGATCGCGCAATTCGGTATAAACCGGATGGGCAACTAGAGTATTGCGAATCGGAGAAATTTGTTCGATCAGGCGTGTATAGTGGTCTATCATTCCCTCTCCTAGTGATGAAAAGAAAATTTACTCAAAGGTTTGTTAGGAGTGACGATTATGATTACTCCCAACGCGGCATCTATTGAGTTATCAGTTTGAAACGCACATTTTTACACAAGAGATGTCAATTCTTTACAAAAATTTACACATTCCGTGGCAGTCAAGGTTTTCAGCCAAGCGCGTACAATTTTCCCGTTTTGGCACGGTGACGCCAAATAAGTTTCATGATTGAGCAATTAAAAGAGCTTGAAGAGAGGGACAAATGATGACTCCGCTTACCGTTAACCCATCAACATGACGGAACAGCTACTCTCACATGCCCATCAGGCAGCCTCTCTTAATCAACAAGCTGTCGCCCTGATCAAAAACGGCGAGTACAAAGAGGGTCATTCTCTCATGCGACAAGCCGTTGAAGCTGGCAGGTCAGCTGAGCAATTACTTAAGGGTGACAAAGTTGAACTTGGTTTGTCACGTTTGCAGGAAACACAAAGTTAGCTATTAAATTACAACTCGTGTTGATAGAGCGCGGTACAGATGTACAGCGCTTCTTTCATTCTGTGCGCTCCGCCTATCAACACTGCGGTATAGCCGCTGCTGGAACTGTGGGAAGTGACGCCCAATCTATAGGGAAGGTCAGCCCCTGAC
>CAZZVG010001243.1:0-2474 GCA_964657295.1 Iningainema sp.
CAAGGCGATCGCGTCCCCTTTGCAGATAGAATAGGAGAAGTTTTGTTCGTTCCCGGACATACCCGCGCTCACATTGCCTATTACTTTGCGCCACAATCTGGAGAGACAGGTGACTTGTTCTGCGGCGACACTCTGTTTGCAGGTGGTTGTGGTCGTTTATTTGAAGGCACACCTTCGCAAATGGTAAATTCCCTGAGCAAACTTCGCTCTCTACCCGATGATACCCACGTCTGGTGCGCCCACGAATACACCCTAAAAAATTTACAATTTGCCGTCACCGTAGATTGTGACAACGCCGACCTACATAACCGCTATGATGAAGTAAAGGCACGCCGCAGTCGGGGAGAAGCTACCGTTCCCTCGCTACTGGGAGTGGAAAAGCGCACAAATCCCTTCTTGCGCTGGGAGCAGCCAGCATTACAATCAACTGTTAATAGTATCGACCCGGAGCAAACTTTTGCACGTCTGCGGGGAATGAAAGATCAATTTTAGAAAAGTAGGTAGTTGCCCGAGCAGGCGAACCCAAAGCATTAACATCATCGCAAATCGAAGACTTGCGGTTGGCAGCATCGAAAATGAATGGAGTAGAACGTCGGGCATTTATCAACAGGAACTATTCAATCTATGGCGAAACTTTTTGAATCCATCACTGAAGAACTGCTAGAATTTATTCAAGCTCAACATCTTTTCTTTGTAGGTTCTGCACCCTTAAGTCCCACTGGTCATGTTAACCTTTCTCCTAAAGGTCTAGGAGGTTTTCGCGTTCTTTCTCCCCATCGTGTAGGTTACTTGGACGTGACAGGTAGTGGTAACGAAACCTCAGCCCATCTGCAAGAAAATGGGCGAATTACTTTTATGTTTTGCGCTTTTCAAGAACCCCCAAGTATTCTCCGTCTCTACGGTAAAGGATACACAGTTATTCCCAGTTCGCCAGAATGGGAAACTCTGTATCCCTTGTTTCCAGAGATTCCCGGAGCGCGTCAAATTATTGTAGCGGACATCGAAAGAGTGCAAACCTCCTGTGGTTTTGGCATACCACTTTATGAATATATTGCACAGAGGGAGACTTTAGTCAAATGGGCTTTGAAAAAAGGTGAAGCCGGACTTAAAGAATATCATCAGCAAAAAAATCTGGTCAGCATTGATGGTTTAGCAACTCCATTGAGTAAGTCATGAGGCTTAGGAAAAGTTTTGGCAGGCTGTCTGAATAGCAGATTGTCTTAATTTTCCTGAAGTGTAGATCAAAAATGCGCTACAAAGCACCATTGAAAATCTGATTAGCAGTCAGGTTTAAATCTGGAAAAGTAGGGGATATAATACGTTCCGAATTTCTAAATTGAGTAACTTGATATTCTTCATCAACTAAATGATAAATAGAAATGGTTGGTTGCTTGGGGTTACCAATAAACTTTTTAGCTCCTAAAGCTGCATAATCAACGATCCAATATTCAGGAATCTTCATTGCTTCATAATTCCCTAATTTGGTGTAATAATCATCTTCCCAGTTTGTACTTACAACCTCAATGACCAAAGGAATGGATTCACTTTGAGTCACGGTAGATTCTTTTTCCCACAATTCCTCATTTGGCAAATTAGCATCGTTGATTAATACTATATCTGGCAAGTAACCAGATGATTTTCTCTGTGGTTTTACTAAAGCTGTTTTAGGGATAAAGTATGGCAGTTTCAAGCGCTTATATTCAACGGTAATTTCTCCTGCTAAAAATCCCGTAACTTTTTCATGCTTTCCACTCGGTTGAGACATTTCTACAATTATGCCATCGTGTAATTCGTACCGTTTTCCGGTGTTTTCCGGCAGCCATGCAATAAATTCTTCAAAAGTAAATAGTTTGGGTAAAGCTTGAGCCATATCGAAACCTCCGCTTGTTTTGATTTTACCATTTCCAGTGTCGGGATAATGGTCCACTAATATATTGTCAATTCGTTTTTTTAGAAATGTAAGGAATACCCAAATTCTCTACAGCCCTACGCTTTGTTTCCTCGCCACGCCTATCATATTACACCTAAAAAAATAGAGTGGGCTAGTTCCAAGCGCTCATGTCACAAGCAGTTATTGCATAATCACGCCCCGATTTAACATTCGAGACTCAAACTCTTGACGAAAACCTGGTTCCTTGGGAACCCCTACAAACTGGATTTCCCCAGTTGATTCCATAAACCCAACTGATCGCTCTCCCTGCGCTAATTGAGCTAAAATTAAAAGGACTAAATTAAGGTTGTCAGTTTTCTACCTTAGAAAGCGCCAAACGGTTACTACTCTTTGACACAATCAATCATGTAGCGCTTGCCCGATGAACTTTCCTCGATACGCAGCCCGTGGATTTCATTCTCGAAGCCGGGGAACTGTCGGTCAAATTCGCGTGTGAACCTCAGGTACTCGATAATCGAGCGACTTTCAGGCATGAAGCGTTCTCCAGGCATGATGACGGGGATGCCTGGGGGGGTAGGAGCTA
>CAZZVG010001244.1:0-2467 GCA_964657295.1 Iningainema sp.
AACCCAAACTTCTCTCGTAGCAGTAATCCCAATGCGATACTAAATCTGGCTCACTTAGCAATGGCATCCTTAGCTGGAAGCCCCACACAACACTTTGGAATATTTCTCTATCCTGTGTTATGTCAGCACGCTAACGAGGAAAGTGTACGTAAACACTACGTCTGCTTAACTGGTCGCCTATATCATGTAGGGTCAGCAGTTCATAAGTGCCAACTAACCCATGCACAACGCCAGTTCTATTTGCTAGAGACTTTATTGCTTCTGGCAAATCTGTGAGTTTGCGTCCAGAAGCAACCATCAGCATATGATGAGCTTCATCTATAAAAAATATTTTGGGCTGGCGGTGTTTGAGAGCTTGTTCTAATGCCCATCCTAGGTCAGTTTCAAGAACTTTTGATTCGATAACAATTTGCCCGTTGTTGTTACGATAAATACCTCGTGTACCATAATCTATTTTATGGTCAATTAATGGTTCATTCAAGGCAAATAAGCAGCGTTTAATGTGGTCTTTCGAGTTAAAAAGCCCAGATTTTTGAACGACAGCTTCAACTGATGCAACTGGTAAGCAACCTCTGTCAGTTTCTAGTTGTGCTAAAGATGACTCAATTAACCACTTCTCAATTAAAAGCCGTAGAGTGGTTTTCCCAACTCCTGTTGGTCCATAAATAAAAATCACCCGTGACTCTCCAGAATTGCTGATTACAAGTTTGAGAAAATTAAAGACTTCTTCTAACCTCGGATGTGCCATTGTATAGTGGGAAAAGTAAGTTAACCTCTCTTGTGCTGATTGCGTTAGTAATTCTGGGGGAAAGTGTAGAGATTGAGGCATGATTAATAAGAGTCAAAAACTTGGAGATTTCTAGTCGATTGAATAGGAATGTTCTCGATAGGTGATTCGGCTGACAAATGGTTGGATTCCTGAAGAATATCGGCACTTTCTGGAAACTTTAATTGTTCTAAAAAACTTTCTTTATCTTTATCTTGCCCAGAAGTTATGATATTAAATACTTCTTTTCCTTGAGCATCTCGTAGACGTTGCGCGAGTAAAACCTCCTCTGCTTCCGCTGTTGATAAAAATTCGGCTAACTTTTTCGCTCTCACTTTAAGTTGTTTGTGATGATTAGATTTACGTTTTCGTAACTCAGCAGTTGCCAGCCAAATCTCTTTTTTTGAACGACCTTTGAAAATTGCGTAATATTCGCTAATGCATTTAACCCATTGACCACGGACGTAGGCATAAGCAATACTAATATCAAATGGGTCGTATCTAATTTCTACATATGTTTTGTGGATATTAGGGTCGCGAAAAGCAGAATTCCAGTAATTGATGCCTTGTATTTGTATCCCTTGTGTGCGATGTACTTTTGCTTGACCTTTTTGTGTTGTTGGTAAGGTCAAAATTCTCCAGTTTTCGTCATCGGGTATCAGTCGGTGAGCGCGGCTTCCGTAGTTTGTTATGCCGTGAGTAAAAGCTGCCTGAGGACACATCCCAAGCGCTGGGTGTTCCGTTGTGTCATATTCCGAGTAAGCCCATTCGCAAAGGTATAAATACAATAAGCCAAGGGTCCAAAGTGCTAAATTTTTTGGGTTAACTGATTTGGTAATCAACCTCACTTTTTTACTAATTTGTGTATTGCCAGCCAGGTTGTAGAGAAGTTGGGTGTTGGCTGTTCCAAACAGACGCTCGCAAACCCCACTAAATCTAGAAGCTGCAGTCGGACGGTGTTTCAGCGTACATTCAAACAGAGCTAATAAGCTCTCGAAGTAGGTACTGTGAAACTCTTTACCGTTATCCGTCACGATTATTTGAGGTAAACGGGAGTGACGCATTACGCAAACCCGCAATACCATCATGCAACTGCGGTAAGAAGGAGGGTCAAAAGTTAAATAAGCTGCTAGGATTCGACGACTGTAAGCGTCCACTAGAAATGTCGCCCAAGGTCTACCAAGTACTTGACCTGTATGTGAACACCGTAGCTCAATATCTAGTTTGGTGTGGTCAATGTGGCAGATTTCAAACGGACGATCTCCGTGTCGCGGTGTTGTTTGCTCTAATTCCCAGTAAAAAGGTTTTTCTGAGTAAGCAGCCCGATGACCCTCTCTGCTGCAAGTCATATCCCAACCACTACGTCGTTTTATTTCACTAATAAATGTTTTGTAGCTAGGAATCTGGTCTTCTGGAATTTCTGCCCTCACACAAGCATTACAGAAAGCTCCATACACCTCATACTTGCGTTTTTGTTTGTAAGTAGAGTAGCTTTGTGCAATAAACTCATCTATTAATTCCAAGGTTTGTTGGGGTAACTTCCGGTTGCGGTTCCCTTTCTTATGAGAGCAATTTAAAAGCCCAATATAACCATAACCATATTTTTGTTGAGCCTGCCGATATTTGGCTAGCCAATCCCTTATAGTACGTTCTGATACTGTGGGATTTTTTATGGCTTGTCCAAATAAGATTGGTTCAATA
>CAZZVG010001245.1:0-2467 GCA_964657295.1 Iningainema sp.
TTGTCCAGCAATCTTCACGGGATATCTTCTGAAGAAAATTTCTGGTGTTTACTTTTTTTTTAGTAATTTAATATACTTGTAGTTGTCAGTATGGGTCATTAGCGATCGCTCATTTTTGGATCCACCTCACAAAATCGCATTGCTCCCGCTGACAACTCACCTGCAATGTCGAACTCATATTCAATGCCACTGGTTTGAATTGCTGCTGTGCCAATTTTGACGGGCTTCATCTTGCCGTTAACATCTTTCTGGGTTGTATCCCACTCGGTTTTGCTCCTCATGGTGGCAATGATGTGGGAATTACAACGTACAATAGTGTCTAACAGTCGCCGTTCTAAGGGACGCACATCTTTCCAAGCAGCAAAGCTATTCTTGGCTTGGTCTACTAGCTCTAATTCGGCATACCAAGCGTGAGATAGGGAATCAATGATGATGACTTCATAACCAGCCGTTTCAGCTGCCCTGATAGCGTCAATGTACTTAGCAGGGTGGTGATTATCAAGTTCACACACATCGAAATTGAACAAATCGGCGTAGCGACTGGCGGAACCCCTCTCAGTGTCAATTAGTGCAATGCGAGTACCTAATTGAGATGCGATCGCCAATGAGGAAAACGTCTTACCACTGCCTGCAGATCCACTAAGGGCAAGCCTGATTTTGATTTGGGATTTTGTAGCGCGTTTGAACATTGTCTTTTCAAGCTGAAAATTGTTAATTTTTGTCAATAGGGTGAACAGGGTGTTCACCCAAAACTGTGATTACGCTGCTACCAAATCCACATCTTCAAGCTGTGGCTTGTAGGATTTCAGTGCTTCCCACTGCTCTTGAGTCAGTTCGTCAAAAGGCAAGTCCAGTAATTCTTCAGGTGACGCGGTTTTTAACTTAGGCAAAGTCTCCCGCTGATGGTGCCACTGGACATAATGAGCGCATTTTGCCCAGGTATTAGCACGATGGATTTCTACATCGCCTACCATGACTACCCAAGGCTGAGTCACGAAGTCGGCGCAATCATGAGTGATGGTGGCTATGGTTTTACCTGCAGCTTGTGCCTCGTAGTTGTAAAAGCCGTCGAGGTCGATAAATTGAACTTCTGGCTCAGGTGCTATGGCTTGAGCTTGGGCATCTATATATGCGTTTAGCTCAGCTTGCGCGATAGAAAGCTCGTCAATACTAAAATGTTGTTGTAGCATAGAAAAAAAACCTTTAATTAGGGTTTGCAGAAGGTAAGCGCTCACTTTCCACGGCTAGTGCTTACCTTCCTGTTTTATGTGGCTTGGGGTGTTCCCCATTGCCCTAAGTCCATTGTAACGCATTGCGACGCAAAATACCAGTTAGCAACGCAATTATTTTCTTTATATATAGGGAAGAACTATAATCTAGACAGGTGATTGCAACGCAATACAGTTAATTATGAAAATGGATACCCAAATAAACTTCCGTACATCATCAACAGTTAAAGAGCAGGTAGAGAAGATTGCCAAAAACCGGGGGATTAAGCCATCACAGCTAATCAATGAGATTGTTGCCGATTTCTTAAATCGAGGCGGTCAATCAAATGAAGTCAACAGTGTCGAAAAACTGTATGAATTGGTGACTTTACACGAAAGAAAGCTAGAGGAACATCAACTTCTGATCGAGACGTTAACAAAAAAATCAGTAGCCTGAGGGAAGAAAACCAGTCTCTCAGGCATCAACGTGATCGCATATTGCGAATCATAAAGGAAGACCCGCCTTCGTCGAACGAGTTGGCGGGTTAAATTTTATTTGGTGATAAGCGTTGCATTGCAACGCTTATGTATTACAATTATGGCATGACTATCGCACTCTTTCTCATAAAGTGCGTTGCAATTAACGTACATTGTGAAGGTGCAGCTGTAATTATATGAATCAAATCATGTCAAATTCCTCTGCACATAGCGTGGGAACGGATGCCCTATGGGAAAAACCAACATTTGAACTTGATATTAGTGCCCAGCATGTAAGCTTAGAATGGATTCAAAGTCTACCACCAGAATTAAAAGACGTAGCACTCTACAGGCTTTGTCGGGCAGTTGAATGCAAACCAACACTCGTCGAGTCATTTACCCTCAACCAAATAATCTACCGCACGATTTCCGGGGGAACGTTTACCGAGTCAGCTGACAATGTTGCCCAGAGAACTGGGTGCGACAGAAAAACAATTCTCAAAGGATTGTCTATTGCCAAGGAACAGAATATCATCGAGGAAAACAAACGACCAGGCACCAGTAGCGAGTATTGGTTTAAGCCAGTTGAGGAATGGCTACCACAGCCAGTAGTCCGTAAAACGGACATCCGTACAAAGAAAGTTTTAGAGTTTCCTAAAATACAGAATACCGAGGAAACAGGAATTGAACAGCAACTAGCTAGCAATGATGGGGTAGTCCCTATTGCGGACTACCGTGAAACGGACCCAAACAATGTTGTTGTTATTAATAAATTAATAGAA
>CAZZVG010001246.1:0-2466 GCA_964657295.1 Iningainema sp.
AGAAAGGTATGGAAAATTTTCCATACCTTTGTCTCAGTTCTACAAGCGGTACTACCCGCGATCGCTTAGCTAAAAGAGTCGGTCTTGGTTCGGGGCGCACTTACTCCAAAGCTGCCAAAGTGGTGGAGGTCATAGATCGGCAGACAAGTTTAGGAGACTTGGAAACAGCAAGAGAACTCCGCCAAGTTCTAAATTCAACTCGTGTAGATGCTGCTTATCAACTCCTCAATCATACCAAAAAAGGCTCACACTCCAACAAAAACAAGAACCAACTTTGTGACACTCCGTCCCTGAACCCAACTCAAAAAAGCGGTTTTGGAGTTATTGATTCGTGCGATTACTCTTCTTCAGATTACTACTCAAATAAGGAGACAGCAAAAAGCTGTTGGAACTGCCAGCACCGACTAGAGTCCATAGACAACCAAAGTATTTACTGCAATAAATTCGGCATCCTCAATGTGATTGATAAATCAGGAGACAAGCGTGGTCAGGACTGCCCAGAGTGGAGAGACAAACACTCACCACCAGAACCACTGAAAAACCCAACCTTTGTTCTTCAACTGTTAATACCACTTGAATGGCAAGACCGACTAGAGAAAACAGCAGCATCACTTCATACAGATGCTGCTATCTGGGTCATCAACCTAATAGGCGCGAGTTTGTTTCCAAGCTATGACAAAACCAACTTTTCGGATGGCAGTGTTTTATATCCACAAAAGAACCACAATCACAATTTACAGAGTGCGGCGATGTCTTGCAGGAGCGATGAAGAACACATTGCTTCGGTTGTTGTAGCTGGAAACCCTCCTAACGCAAAGATTTCTGATTCAATCTACAACCTTCAAACAAACTGTAATCAACAGCCGATCTTGGGAGGGCAAGATTGATGCACCTAGAGCAAGATAATGGAGATATAATGTACCAAAGAGCGGACTACCAACTTGAGATTGCAGAGTTAAAGGTATCGCTCTTAGGTCCAGCTTCAAAGCGGATTAGAAAACCCAGAACCATAACGCCAACTGAACCACCACTATTCACGAACAAAGTATATGAGATGATGGCAACTGGAGCACCAGTGATTAGTGCAACCCAAGCATACATCAAGCAGCCTGAATGGCATGAGTATAGTTCGGGAAAACTTTACTTCCAAAAACGATTTGGAAAGGGACGCTACATAGAGTTTTATATCCTGAACAAGCAGAAGCAGCAGCCAGAATTTATCATTGATCGTGCTGAGCAGGAAATCCTTGATCGCTACGGGGTAATGGCGGCGCGACTTCACGCTGTGTTTGCTACCTACGCAGCTCGTCAAAAGCATCCGTGGGACGAACCGTTCTCTTTGCTGGGTAGCGATTTGATTAAGATTCTGCGCTTAAATAGCAGAAAAGATATGACGAAGCCAGAGAAACTCAAGAGGATTACCGAGCTGGCTTGGATTGTTGGTACATTAGGCGTAGCAGTTCATTGGCGCGAAGGGCAGCTAGATTTACGCATAACACGCACAAGTCCTGTTTGGACGATACTTTATATTGAGGAGTATCACCAACCTGAGATACCTGGTCTTGATGGTAACGATGAACTGTATGAGGTTGTTATCCGAGTCCAGCCAGGAGCTTGGGCTGAAAAGTTTCTTAACAAAACAGCTAATCAAGCTGGACTTGCTCTGCACCAGTACGGGTTCATCCACGAAAAGTTTTTCGATTTGAACCCATACAGCCAAAAGCTTGCTGTAGCACTAGCGCTGTATGTTTTGCAGAACCAACGCGCCCATCCAAACGGAAAATACCGCATCCTCACCCTGCTTGAAGCTATATTGTCAAAAGCCGAGGTAGAAACCATCCGTGGGGATAGAAAGAAGCGATCGCGATTCATCAAACAGTTCCACAAACTGCTGTTAGCTCTGGTTGATGCTGAATTCCGCATTGTCTTTTGCAACTCATATCCAGAAGAAATCCGACCCATTTGGGCGGCACTCCCAAACGAATCTTTGGTAGTAGATCCAGCACTAACAGCACATGACGACAATAGGGCTGCGCCTAACTGCTTTGAGGCTTGGTTGGATAGCGTAGTCACCATTACCCCACCACCAACAATAGAAGCAAGGATGGCATCCTTTAAGACTGAGAAAACCAAAAAAGCTAATTCCGCTAGTCGAAGCCAATTTAAAAAGTTAAGCCAGTCTAATGAAGTAAACGTTGGTAAATCTAACCTTTTTCAACCCCTAGAGCCGTCCCTCCCGACAGTGGAACTGACTGGGAGTATGGTGCAGTCTGCTCGTCAATCCTTGGGGTTTACCCAAGCACATATCGCTTCCCTAGTCGGCAAGAGTGTGAGTTGGGTGAAGCTGATCGAAACTGGAAGACGAAAAATTCAACCAAAGGATCAACAGACATTGCGGAATTTTCTCAACCTGTAACATTGCAAATTCAAAGTTACACCAATCCTTTAAAAGGATGTAACCATCTA
>CAZZVG010001247.1:0-2463 GCA_964657295.1 Iningainema sp.
CGTAACATCCCTGGAGATGGGGCAGTTTCCCAGCAGCAGTTTCAGGCATTCTTAGATAATACTGTTGCTCCTCGCTTCTCTGGTTTAACCGTTTTCGACACCAATGGGGAAGCTCGTGACGCTTCTGGTAATATTAATAACGAAGAATCCAAAGATGTGAGACTGATTATTGATAACACTCCAGAAAACGCAGCTGCTATTCGCGATGTTCTTCAGACTTACCAGCAGCAATTTGGCGGAGCAGGTGTGTTTCAGGAAATCAATCAAAATATCAAGGCTGGTTTTAGTGCGGATGATAACCTGATTGACAGTACCTCTGATTCAAAGCAAGTTGAGGCTGATTTGTTCTTTGGACGCAATATCCCTGGTAGCATTGGGCAAGTTTCTGAGCAGCAGTTTCAGGCGTTCGTCGATGATGTGATTGCGCCGCGCTTCCCTGGCTCGACCGTTTTCAATGCTAATGGGGAGGTGCGTGATGCGAATGGCAACATCAATCAGGAAGAATCCAAGGTCGTCGCTGTGTTTTTAGACAACACTCTGGAAAACGATGCTGCCATCAATGACGTTCTTAAGACTTACCAACAACAATTCAATGGTGCAGGTGTCCTGCAAGTGATCAATCAAGGTATCGAGGCTAGCGCAGGTGCTTCACCGCCAGTTGTTTTTCCAGATCAGAACTCGCTTATCGGTGCTCAGTCGGTTTAGGGAACACGAACCTTAACATTACGGCTATTAAGCTTGTCCTACCAATCCTACTATCTAAATCAAAAAGTAGGACTGGTAGGTTAAAAACAATACATCGTCATTCTTTAATATATGCATTAAAGTTTTTAATCACCAGCGGTTGAGTACGGAAAAATAAAGATACAATGTTAGTATCAACAAAGGCTGGTTTCATCGCTTCTTCTCCCCAAAAAAGCCTGCTGCCGACGTGTGATTATTTCTTCATTTAAGTCAGCAAATGTTTCATCTGACATGTCATCCCAACAACCAGCGAACTGCATAATTTTTTCTGGTGTACCTTTAGATGCTTCTACACAGACTCGAAAATAATAAATAAAATCATATAATTCTTCCAGCTTTTCTTCTGGAATGAGATTTATTTCTGTCAAGAGTTTTCTACGTAAATTTGATAGTTTCATATGGCAATTTATTGTTTACTATTATTGACTAAGCTGCTAGGAGAACTCTCCTACGGGAATGCGCCTCAGTTGGGGATTCAGACCCCTCCTGAACGGGAGCCTTATTTATTTTATCCTGCAACATAATTTATTAAAGAACTCTATGCCTGGTATTCCCCCAGACTTACACCACCGATTGCGAAATGCACTGCTTGAATGCGAACAATTTGAAAGCGATCGCTTTCGTTAGGTCTGTTTTCTCCAACTACGAACCTCTCAGACCTTGGCGTTTAAGTTTACCCCAGGCAGATAGTCTCACTAGCAGGGTGGACAATGTCATTGGCTTTTTAGTTGACAAACGTCGCGGTGACACCCAAGAGAACGCCTTGTCCTACTATTGACTACTGTGGAGGGCTAATCCTAGCTACGTAACTTCAAGGATTAATCAAATCTTAATTATCTACGTATTAACTCGTTTTTCCGGACAAATACTGAGGTGGTAATTAAGTAAAATTAGCTACTCTTGTTTCAAGCAACTTGTGTTTGAGACAACTTGATGTGGGAACTTTTGAAAACTCTTCTTGCTTATCAGCAGTTTATCCCTCACGGTCATTGCTATCTCTGGAACCTAAAGTTAGTGGGGTTGCATATCGTATCGGACTGTTTAATTGCACTTGCTTATTTTTCAATCCCCATCACGTTGCTCTATTTTGTTAGAAAACGTCAGGATGTGCCCTTCAATTGGATATTTCTGCTGTTTGGACTATTTATCACCTTTTGTGGCACCAGTCACCTGATGGAGATTTGGACGCTCTGGCATCCCATTTATTGGCTGAGTGGCTGTATCAAAGCTATCACTGCATTAATTTCACTGTACACAGCTTTTGAGATAATGCTGTTGATGCCAAAGGTACTTGCTCTCCCTAGCCCCGCACAACTAGAGCTAGCCAACCGAGAACTGGAGCGTGAAATCATTGAGCGTCAGCGAATAGAGGAGGCATTAATAGAAAGCCAAGCGAAATATAAAACCTTGTTTGAGATCTTCCCCATTGGCATTTCTATCACCGATCAAGTCGGAAATTTAATTGAGACCAATCCAGCCAGCCAGAAAATTTTAAGTAGATCAACTGCCGATCATACCACACTTAAGTATGATGCCCCAGAGTGGGTCTCCATTCGTCCTGACGGCACCCCCATGTCAGCAGGAGAATTTGCTAGCGTCAGAGCGCTAACGGAAAACCGAGTGGTTGAAAACATTGAAAAGGGGCTATTCAAAGCAGACGGTAAGATTACGTGGATTAGTGTCACGGCTGCACCTATTCCCTTACCAGAGTATGGTGTG
>CAZZVG010001248.1:0-2461 GCA_964657295.1 Iningainema sp.
CACTACTGGAGTTACTACTAGATGTCCCACTACTGGAGTTAATGTAAAGTTGCATTAGAGCATTTGGATTTTGCTGATACTGGGGTTCCAGTTCTAAAATGACTTCGTACTCGTTGCTGGCATCGTAAATGGTTGACACTTGATAACCACCGTAGGCGTTTCTCAGCGTGCTTTCGATTTGATTGGCAGTAATACCAAGGGCTGAGGCTTTATCTCGGTCAATATTAATGCTTATTTGTGGCGCTATCTGTAAGTCACTGTTAACATCTTGAATTTGCGGAAGGGTTTTCATCTTGGCGACGAGTTGGGGAACGTACTGCTCAAGAGGTTGAACATCAGAATTTTGTAACGCTAGCTGATATAATCCTGAGGTTTGTTGCGTTCCCACGGGTACAGCAGGTGGATTTTGTAAGAAAACTTGAATACCGGGAACAGATGCTAATTTGGTTCGCAATGTTTGCACAATCTCGTCGGCGCTGGCTTGGCGTTGCGATCGCGCCTTGAGGCGTATCAGCAGGTTGCCGGAGTTTCCCGCCACTGCGGCCCCGCCACCACTTGCGCTGGAGCTAGGACCTATGTTAGAATTGACGGATTCTACATTCGGGTCTTGCCGGATAACATCAACTGCTTGTTTCTGGTGAAGCACTAAATTATCAAAAGAAGCATCCGAAGCTGCCTGCGTTACAGCGATGATTTGTCCGGTGTCTTCGCTGGGGATGAAGCCTTTGGGAACCACCACAACTAAATAAACGGTGACAACTAAAAGGGCACCGGAGAGAATCATTGTCGTCCGGTGGTACTTTAAGGCTTTTTTGAGACTCCAATCGTAAGCACCGAGGAAGCGATCAAAGACATACTCGGAGGCTCGATACAGACGACTTTGATTTTCGTGATGTGTCGGACGCACAAAGCGACTACACAACATTGGGGTGAGGCTGAGAGAAACAAACCCAGACACCAAAATTGCCACGGCGATCGTCACGGCAAATTCGTGGAAAAGTCGTCCCAACAATCCACTCATAAATAGCATTGGGATGAACACTGCTACAAGAGAGATAGTCATTGACAAAATGGTGAAACTGATTTCTTTCGATCCATTCAATGCTGCTTCCATTGGACTTTCACCCATTTCCATATGGCGAACAATATTTTCCAGCATGACGATGGCATCATCCACCACAAAACCCACTGAGAGAGTCAACGCCATCATTGACAAGTTATCCAGCGAGTAGCCCAACAAGTACATCACCGCAAAGGTGCCAATCAGCGATACGGGCAAAGCCAAACTGGGAATGACAGTTGCGGAGAGATTTCTTAAAAATATGAATATAACAAGGATAACTAGAGCGATCGTTAAAATTAAAGTAAATCTGACATCATCCACTGAGTCACGAATCGATTGCGATGCATCATAGAAAATACCAATGTCCACTGATTGGGGAATCTGATCTCTCAGTTTGGGCAGCGATTGCTTGATCGTGTCTACAACCTGCACTGTATTCGTACCCGGTTGGCGTTGAATCGACATAATGATGGCTTGGGTATCATTATACCAACTTGCCACCTGGTCATTTTGCACACCATCGATCACCCGACCGAGTTGATTGACGTAAATCGGCGATCCATTGCGGTAAGCTACGATTAGCGATCGATAAGCAGCAGCATCTTTCAATTGCCCGTTTGCCTGCACCGTAAAATTCTTGTGAGTTCCGGAAAGACTACCTGTGGGCAAATCGACGTTGCCTTGTTGAATTGCCGTTTGCACCTGATCAAGTCCAATCTGCTGAGCAGCTAACTTCTGCGGATCGAGCTGAATGCGTGCCGCATATTTTTGAGAACCGTACACCTGTACTTGCGCCACACCACTTACTGTAGAGAGCTTTTCCGCCAAATAGGTTTCGGCATAATCGTCTACCTTGGAGAGCGGCAATGTTGGGGAAGTCAAATACAAGTAAAGAATCGGCTGTTCTGCTGGGTTAACTTTGCTGTAAGATGGAGGGTTGGGTAAATCCTTGGGCATCTGCCCCGCAGCAGCCGAAATTGCCGCTTGCACATCCTGAGCGGCATCATCGATATCACGATCTAGGTTAAACTGGAGGGTAATTTGAGTACTTCCTAACGTACTCGTTGAGTTGAGCGAATCGAGTCCAGCAATACTAGAAAATTGTTTTTCCAAAGGACGAGCAACAGACGATGCCATTGTTTCCGGACTACCCCCTGGTCGCAATGCCGACACTTGAATGGTGGGAAAATCAACGTTGGGGAGATCGCTAATTGGCAACAACCGATAACTCATCACGCCAAAGATGAGAATACCTGCCATTACCAAAGTCGTCATGATCGGACGACGAATAAAGATTTCTGAAATATTCATAAATTAGAGAATTGGAAATGGGAAATGGGAAATGAGGAGTTAGGAGTAGGGGTGTTAGGAGTTATTTGCTCCCCCTCTCCCCCTCCC
>CAZZVG010001249.1:0-2459 GCA_964657295.1 Iningainema sp.
CATTATTTTTCGGAGATATCTATTTGGGTAGACTACAAAACCGTAGGGGCGCGGTTTGGGCGCCCTTACCACTTTCTGAAACGACCGAATTCCTTTCTACATATGATGCTCAATTTGTATAGTGCGTAAGTCCGACAATCTCCAATTAATTTACATTTCTTTACATACATCTCTTTTTCATTGCCTATCTGCTTATCGGTGCGCTGGTCGTTCAAGGAGGAGCAATTTTCTCTAAGACTACATCCAAGTGAAAAATTAAGTTACAGCCATTTTCACATAAATGAACCCTACCAATGGTGTGGTTCATTTATGTGAAAACTGCTGTAATGTTGATATAAGTTCATAAAAGTTCATGAAGTATCCCATTTAGATGTTGATCACCCAAGCCGAGTATGCGAAGAAATTGCGTTCCCTCCTACCTGTTGAGGCGTTTGTCCCCGATCCGAGTAAATTAGTAATTTTGTTCCTTAATCTGACAATCTTGATTCTGGGCTGGGCGATCGCCACGCAGCTGGATCGTTGGCCTGTATATCTTTTATGGCTTTATTTACCGCTAGCCGTAGTGATGGGAAATAGCGTGATTGTCTTGCTATTTAGCTCCCATAACATTCTGCATGGTAGCGTGATTAGAAATTCCCGTCTCATTCATGTTATTAGTTTGTTAGGGCTAACGATGCTGTGGATGCCACCGACGTTATGGAGAGTACTTCATAACCAAGAGCATCACACTAAAACAAATTCCTTAGCCGATCCCGATCGCAATTACTTATACGAGGAGCCTCAGACCTGGGGAAAATGGATTCAGAATCTATTTGTGCCTTCTGCTGAAGTCAATCCCATATGTTTAACAGTCGGAATGACTTCAGCATGGTCCGTCTGGAATTTTCGCAATCTGACCTCTGTGCTGTTATTTAATCGTCAATCGGTTAATTATGTTCCTGCTGCTTTTAGCCTCAATACCAAAAAGCGTCTAGCGGTCACAGGTGAACTGATTTTCATGTTAATGATTCATCTAATTATTTGTGCCTGTCTGCAATTTTCTCTCCTAAAACTTGTGCTTGGCTACTTTCTGCCCATGAGTATTGGCTATGCTGGATTGATGTTTTATATTTATACAAATCACATGCTTTGCCGCATGACAAGCGTTAACGACCCGCTGCTTAACAGTGTTTCTTTGAGGGTTCCCAAACTATTTGACAAGTTGCATTTAAATTTTTCTTACCACACAGAACATCATATCTTTCCGGGAATAAACTCTGACTACTATCCGCTGGTGCAAGAGTTATTAAAAGTCCACTACCCTGACCGCATGAATTTATTGAAGGCTGGAGATGCTTGGCGCTTAATGATGCAAACTCCTCGACATTACAAAGATGAAAATACCTTTACAGATTGGTCAGGTAAAAAGATTGTTACTTGCCCTCTCAGTCAAAAAGGTTCTAAGTGATGTCGTTGTCGTGCTATTCGTTAAGAAAAGCAAAGTAGCGGCGTTTGCAGATAAACTTAACATTTTCCTAAATCTTTTGGAAGATGTTGGCAGAAACTGGGGCAGTTATTTTGTTAAGTAATTACGCCGGAATGAAAAGCTATGCATGAAATCTCAGAACAGACTGCACAAGCTGCAAAAGAACACGCTCAAGTTTCACTTAAACATGGGAAATCCGTAGAAAAGGTGGGAAAGATTCTACAAAGTGGTGACCTTCCTGACCAAGAACTTGGCAAACGCATCGAAGAATATGGGCAAATCATCCAAAAGCATGCGCAGCAATCACTGACCAAAGCAGATAAGCTGACAGAAGATGCCTCAACAGAAGCGTTTTTAGAGTCTTCACAGGAGCATATCAACGCAGCAAAAATCCATGTTGAGGCAGTTAAGGAATATGCAAAGGCATTGCAGACTCATCTAGATCAAGCTGAGAAAACTTCAACCCAGATTCAGGAAACTTTAACTACGGGCAAGAAGTGTTTTCAACAACAAAAAGACCTCGATGGTTCTAAGGTCGGGGAGGACTGAGTTAATGCATCTACTTCAATATGATTTCAATATCTTCGTCTTCTTAAGGCGGAGTAGTTCATGCTACCTTGTCCACGAGACTGCTTTTAGTCTCAGTAAGCTGAGTCTCAAGTTTTTCCACCGTCTGCTGGAGTTACTCGTTCAATCACTACTCGTTCTTTGTCGATTCCCACTGAAACCCGTGCAGTTTCAGTTTCAATGTGCTTGCCAATCCCTACGGACCCTGTTTTGGTGCGGGTTTTGTTTGCAATTAACCGTTCTTGGTACAGTTTAAAGGTTTGATGATCCTGATCGTTGAGATCTCCGTCTATATAGACCCCCATCCCCTTGATGTCATTGTTATCAAAACTTTCACGGTATTTTGGGTCAAAGTCTTCAAGTTTTAAAAGAACCATAAAATTTACTTGAACTCAATTTTTACACTTTATATATACAAACATTAAAT